>JAAYFR010000423.1 GCA_012728155.1 Bacteroidales bacterium
CATCATACAGCTGCTGCTTTTCCGTTGGAGAGAAGTTCAGTTCCTGCTCTGTCACCTGCCGTCCTTGAAGTGCGTATTCATTTATAAATAGCTCAAAAGAGGTGGCACCCACAATATAATCGGTTTTTCCACGTAAAAAATGATAGATGAAATGGGGTTGGAACATATCAAAATAACCATAATTAAAAACCACATCCAATCCGGTAGAATCATCCTGCACGCGAATAGCAGTGTGGCCGAAGAGAGTATAGACAGGACCATGCGAGGGAGAAGCCGTAAGCAGAGATAATTTTGCATGATCATTCAATTGTACCTGAGCCGGTAACGGAAGATAGGATAATAGAATGAGTGGAACGATTAAAAACCTCTTTTGCCAAACAAAAGTCTGAAACTCCGTTTTTAATAAAAATGATTTTATCATTTGTTTCATTGGTTTTCTGTTAGTTATCTGTAATCCCGGGTTTATTACTCTCGCTAGATTACAAGTTTACATCTACAAATCATGTTGGATGAGACAAAAGTACACAATTTTGTCTAAAATCAATGCATAACACAACAATAACAAATAGCGACGATCTCGGTCAGATCGTCGCTATTCTATTGCATGATTAATCCTGAGGACAGAAGTTTATTTATTTTTGTTGCGATTTCCGTATCGGCTCATGAATTTGTCAACCCTTCCTGCCGTATCCACCAGTTTTTGTTTTCCTGTATAGAAGGGATGCGAGGTATTGGTAATTTCAAGCTTCACCAACGGATAGGTAACACCGTCGATTTCTATCGTCTCTTTTGCATTAATGGTAGATCGCGAGATGAAAACTTCATCATTCGACATATCTTTAAAAACTACCGGGCGGTAATTGTTGGGATGAATCTCTTTCTTCATACTGATTTTTATTTTTCCGGTCAGTGAAATTGCCAATCATTCTTCTCTAAACCTCTCTTTGATGATCGATGCACATTCCATTGATCCTGCTGTTTGAATATACTCAATTTTCGGTGTGCAAAGATATGACAATCATTTAAAATAAAAAAATAAATGCCACTATTTTTTCTGCACCGCCCATTCTCCTCACCATCCGGTATGCCATTTTGTGTTGTACAATCAATCAATCAGATCAAAACCACAATAGGAAACCAGCGGCTCTGGAATCCGTATACCTTCGGCACTCTGGTTGTTCTCCAATAATGCTGCCATGATGCGTGGAAGAGCAAGAGCACTGCCGTTGAGGGTGTGACATAGTTCTGTCTTGCGATCGGCTTTTCGGTAACGGCATTTCAACCGATTGGCCTGATAGCTCTCAAAATTGGAGACTGAGCTCACCTCTAACCAACGTTGTTGAGCGGTGGAATAGACTTCAAAATCGAATGTCAACGCAGAAGTGAAGCTGATATCCCCTCCACAAAGGCGTAGGATACGCCATGGAAGTGCCAACTTTTCAACCAGCGTCTGCACATAACCCACCATTTCATCGAGCCGTGCATAAGAGTTCTCCGGCTTGTCGATACATACGATCTCCACCTTATCGAACTGGTGCAAGCGGTTTAACCCGCGTACATCCTTTCCGTAGGAACCCGCCTCACGACGGAAACAGGCTGAATAGGCGCTATGTTTGACGGGGAGTTCTGTTTCGTCGAGGATCACATCGCGAAAAATATTGGTCACCGGAACCTCGGCAGTAGGAATAAGATAGAGATCATCCAATCCCACATGATACATTTGCCCCTCCTTATCGGGCAACTGCCCCGTTCCAAAACCTGAGCTGCTGTTGACCAGGTAAGGGGGTTGCACTTCAGTAAATCCTGCATCCCGCGCACTGTCGAGAAAAAAATTGATCAAGGCGCGCTGCAGCCGTGCTCCTTTACCCTTATAGACCGGGAAGCCGGCTCCGGTTATCTTTACGCCCAGTTCAAAATCGATCAAATCATATTTCTTAGCAAGATCCCAATGCGGAAGGGCATCCTCGCCCAATGTAGGAATCTCTCCCCCGCTCCGCTCAATCAGGTTCTCTTCGGCACCCTTTCCTTCCGGCACCGAATTATGTGGCAGGTTGGGTACAGTAACCAGCAAGGCCTCAATTTGTTGTTCTGCCTCTCTTAGGCTCTCAACGAGTTCTCCGGAGGTCCCTTTCAACAACAGCACTTTCTCCCTCGCCCCATCAGCCTCTTTCTTATTTCCCTCTTTCATAAGCTGTCCAATCGACTTGGAAATAGTATTGACCTCGCCAAGGAGAGCGTCGAGTTGGGTTTGTGTCTTGCGTCTTCTATCATCCAAGTCGATGATCTGACGGATAATTTCATTGCCATCAAAATGTTTTTTCGACAGCAGTCGAATAACATTTTCCGGATTTTCGTTGATTGTTTTGAGTGTAAGCATAAAACTGTAGATTGACCTGCAAAGGTACAAAAATTCCAGCATTGAAAAGATGCCGGAACAAAATTTAATTCTTAGGTTGGGATGGTGTAGAGAACATCCAGTAAGGCGGCCTCAATAAGAAAACCTAAAACAGCTGGAAATGGAGGCTTTCGCGCAATTCCTTCTCTTTTTGTTTTTTTTGTTGGTAATAACGGGATACAAAATAGGCGAAACCAACAAAAACACCCAACACCAACAGATCTTTAATTGTATTATTTTTCATACGACTAAAATTATTTATTTTCTCAAATGAACTCATCTCTTCATATATATAGATGCAAAAAAGAGAAAAAGGTTGCATCGATTCTAAGAAATTTCTACTTTTTCTCGGTTATACGGTGATTTTCTACCATTTCCAAGACAAAAATATCGATACTCTCCTCCGTTATTTTAAAACGATCATCAATCCGCTCTCCAACTATCCATACGATCTCATCACCTGAGAGCAGCAACCAACTATCTTCTTTCTCCTTGAGATTAAACTTCCTGTCGGTAAAATAATCACTCACTTTTTTCTTCCCTTTCATTCCGAAGGGAATAAACCAGTCACCCTTTTTCCATCTCCTCAATATAAGCGGAAATTGCAACTTGTGGAGATCAGCATACAAAAATCGGCTATTCTTTTCTATGACAACCGGCATCTTTTCCTTCCGCATCATTAGATGAATCGGTTCGGTGATCTCTTCCATTTCCGAACCAATAAGGTAGAAAAGCTCTTCGTCTTCACCATTTTCAGCTATCCGGTCGAGAATAAAAAAATCACGGTCTTTGATAATACGGCATGACTTTGAGTAAAAGAGCTTCCCCGATTCACCCTCCATACTGCGATAAATATCCTCAATTGCAGATGACCCAAAACCAAGTGGAGAGAGGATTTCAAAGAGTACCGACCGCGGTGATACAGCTTTCCGAAGTTTTGCTATGTCGATCTTATCGCTCCGGTAGAGTTCATTTATTGTATCCTGTATAGAAACGCTATAGACCTTTTCAGCTTCAGAAAGGTTGCAGGCAGTACGCCAAATGGCCTCCTTTACCGACGGGTTCACGCTCTCCAATTGAGGAATAATATCCAATCTGAGCCTATTGCGCAGGAATATATCGTCACTATTCGAACTGTCGAATACGTAAGGCATATCCCGTTCGACCCTATAACTTTCAATTTCATCACGGGTCACGCACAAAAGAGGACGCACTACATCCCTGTTCTTCGGCATGATACCGGTCAAGCCTCTGATACCGGTTCCCCGGATCAGGTTAAGCAATACCGTTTCTACCGAATCATCCTTATGATGAGCCACAGCCACCGCTTCGGCATCATACTGCCGCCGGATGATCTCAAACCAGTCATAGCGCAACTCACGCGCCGCCATCTCTATAGATATTTTTTTATCCGCTGCATATTGGGAAGTATCAAAATCAATTGATGTGAAAGGAATCTCAAGCGTCTTACACCATCTCTTTACAAATGCGGCATCACGGTCAGACTCCTCTCCACGCAGATGAAAATTGCAATGAGCGGCTACACACTGATAACCCAACAAGGTGAGCAGATCGAGCAACACAATGGAGTCCATTCCTCCACTCAATCCTACTATAACTGTGGCCTCAGGCGACAATAGTTTCTCTTTTTCAATGAATCGGCGTACCCTCTCAATCATTTTTTGATAATGCTTTCTCAAACAAAAGTAGTAATTTAAGCTTTACCCTACTGCGGTTTTAAATAAATCTTTCAATAGAAATCGGGATAAATAGTAATAAAATAGCTATTTTTGTACTGTATATAGATTTATAAGATTCAATAGGAATGATAAAAAAGATAGAGGATCTCCTCTCTGAAATAGAACGACTGACCGCCTCCACCCCGGAAAAGGTGGAAGCGGCACGAATAGAAAATCTGAGTAAAAAGGGAGCTATATCCTCCCTGATGGATGATTTCCGCACTGTGCCTGCCGATCAGAAACGTGAAGTGGGTATGCGGTTGAATGAACTGAAACAGAAAGCGACCGAGAAAATTGAATTGTTGAAGAAACGGTTCGAGAATAGTGGTGCGGCCAGTAGCGATATCGACCTGTCGCGTACAGCCTATCCCATCCCTTTGGGAACACGACACCCCCTCTCGATCGTCAAAGAGGAGATCTGTGATATCTTCAAACGGCTTGGCTTCTCCATTGCCGAAGGGCCGGAGGTGGAGGATGACTGGCATGTGTTTTCATCGCTAAATTTTGCAGAAGACCATCCGGCACGTGACATGCAAGACACCTTTTTCATTCAAAATGATCCTCAGATCGTATTGCGGACACACACCTCCTCGGTACAGACCCGCGTGATGGAAAGGAGAGATCCTCCCATCCGGATCATCTGTCCGGGACGTGTCTACAGGAATGAAGCAATCTCCTACCGCGCCCACTGCTTTTTTCATCAGGTGGAAGCACTCTATATTGATAAGGAGGTGTCGTTTGCCGATCTGAAGCAGGCGTTGCTTTTCTTTGCCCGGGAGATGTTTGGCGAAGAGACAAAAATACGGCTCCGCCCCTCCTATTTCCCGTTCACCGAGCCGAGTGCGGAGATGGACATCTCCTGTAATATCTGCGGGGGGAAAGGGTGTCCGTTCTGCAAATATACCGGATGGGTGGAGATCCTTGGATGCGGCATGGTAGATCCCAATGTGCTGGATAACTGTGGAATCGATAGCAAACTCTATTCAGGTTATGCGTTAGGAATGGGGATTGAACGCATCACCAATCTCAAATATCAGGTGAAAGACCTGAGACTGTTCTCCGAGAATGACGTCCGCTTTTTAGAGCAATTCCAATCAGCTCATTAGCCTCGTCTTCTCCCTTTTTTATGCTTCACACCTAACTCAATCACCACTGATTGTGCTGATAAGTGATAATTTAAATCGTATGAGAGTAATATATGTAATCTTGGCATTTTATCTTTTGGCGCCTTTCGGTCTGTCTGCACAGAAGACAACACGGGTAAATGCCATTAAAGAGAACGACTATGGCGTCATTTATTCATTGCCCAAGACATCGTTCGAGGTAACCTTGTTGGTAAAAAAAACCACGTACCGGAAAGGGGAGTTTTATCCTTATGCACAACGATATCTGGGGATCGAAAACCCCGTCACCGAAGACAGGATTGTATATACATTAGAGGAGACCTTCGTCGTAAATAAAGGGATTCCCGACAAGCACAACTCCTTTATGGTACTATTTCGTCCCAAATCAGTAGAACCTTTCGTTCACCTTCGGGAAGATGGAGTGATCATGAGCATCAATGCCGATCCGGAAGCAGCAGCAATTGAGGAATTAAACATCCCCCAAGGGACGGCAACAGCCGTCAATCCACGAAATTACCTATCCCAAGAGACGCTGATGGCCGGTTCCACCGCGAGACAGGCAGAGCTGGTTGCCAGACAGATATTTGGGCTACGCAGCAGCAGAACAGATATATTGACCGGTGAGGCGGATAATATGCCTCCCGACGGAAATGCCTATAAGGTAGTGATGGATGAGATCACGCTGCAAGAGAAAGCGTTGACGGAATTTTTTGCGGGAAGTGAACGGGAGGAATACTTTACCAGCAGCTACACAATTGTGCCCGACAAAAAAGATATAGACCGCAGAGTGATTGCCCGTTTTTCGGAAAAGCTGGGTCCTGTCGATGCCGATAACCTTGCCGGAGAACCTATTTATCTTTCGCTGGCAAATAAGACACCAAAGGTGGAGATGCAACTGTCGGAACGCGATTTGAAACGGTTAGAAGACAAACTAAGTACCGGAATTGTCTATAATGTTCCGGGGAAAGCGACATTGACCATTGAATTTAAAAACAGATCACTGGTAGATAAAGAGGTGGATGTAGTACAATATGGCACGCAAGATCTCCTTGTGAGAAAAATGTTCGACAATCTAAAGCAACCGATTAAGGTATATTTCTATCCCGAACTGGGCGCTATCAAACAGGTTATTCAATAACGCCAATCCCGACTTCTCAGGATGTAGCGCCATTAAAAATAGATGAATGAGATAATCAATAACAGTATGAAAATCAAAACTATTTTTTCAATCTTTATCCTTTTTACAGGAATTATGTTGATCTCATGTAACGAAGGAAAAGGAGGTGCAAGGTCGTCCAAGATAGAATATGACAGTATTGTGGTGGCACAACATATTCCACTTTTACAGGTGAACGACACTACTTTACCCTACGCCGATGTAAAGATCTCTTTTCAATATCCTGTAAAATTCAGGGATCACGAAAGCCTGTCCCGTCTGCAACAAATATTCCAGGGGACATTCTTCGGCGATAGCAACTATGACTCCGTTCTCCCACAGGAGGCAATGGATCAATATCTTAAAGAGTACACCGACCGATATCAATCATTGTCGAACTATTTTTACGAAGACAAAGCACGCATCGAAGGGAAAATGCCCTCATGGTACTGGTATTTCATGTACAACCGCAATACAATACTTTTTCAAAACAACTCCCTACTGAGCTATGCGGTTGAATACAGTGATTACGAGGGAGGTGCCCATGGTTCCTACCGGATTACCTATACCAATATCGATTTGAATGAGTTGGTTACCCTCACGGAAGAAGATCTCTTCATCCCCGGCTACTACAAGCCACTTACCGAAAAAATTGTGACTCAGCTGATGAGGAATTTCGATGTGGAGACTACCGATTCCCTGCTTATGAAAGGTTTCTTTACTATTGAAGATATTGTGCCCAACAATAATTTCTGGTTTGATGCGGAAAGTATCCATTATTCCTATAATCAATATGAAATTGCACCCTATGCCATGGGCGTCATTGATGTGTCGATAGCCTATACCGAGCTGGCCGATATCTTGTTGCCGGATGGTGCCATTTCAACATATCTTTTAGAAAAATAAATTCAAGTCACGCATCTCAATAAATTATGCAAGAATTAGATCAAGATCAGATATTAAGTGAATTAACTACACAAGATTATAAATTCGGTTTTACCACCGATGTGGAGACCGAAGTGATTGAGAAAGGGTTAAACGAAGATGTCGTCCGCCTCATTTCAGCAAAAAAGGAAGAACCCGATTGGCTACTCGAATTCCGGTTGAAAGCGTATCGCTACTGGCTGACAATGGAAATGCCGGATTGGGCACACCTGAAGATCCCGGCGATCGATTACCAGGATATTATCTATTATGCCGATCCCACAAAGAGGAAAAATCCGACAAGCCTCGATGAGGTAGATCCGGAACTGCTAAAGACTTTCGAACGGCTGGGAATTCCTCTCGAAGAGCAGAAACAACTTACAGGGGTAGCAGTAGATGCGGTAATGGACAGTGTATCAATCAAAACCACCTTCAAAGAGGTACTTGCCGAGAAAGGGATTATCTTCTGCTCGTTCAGTGAGGCAGTAAAACATCATCCCGACTTGGTAAAGAAATATTTGGGAACGGTAGTTCCCTATAAAGACAACTACTTTGCAGCGTTGAACTCGGCGGTATTTAGCGACGGTTCATTTGTCTATATTCCTGAAGGCGTACGCTGTCCGATGGAACTCTCTACCTATTTCCGTATCAATACGGCCAACACCGGCCAATTTGAACGTACGTTGATCGTGGCCGACAACCACTCTTATGTGAGCTACCTTGAAGGATGTACCGCTCCCATGCGTGATGAGAATCAACTACATGCAGCCATTGTGGAGATCATAGCCCTCGACCATGCCGAAGTGAAGTACTCTACCGTTCAGAACTGGTATCCCGGTGATAAGAACGGAATAGGCGGAGTCTATAACTTTGTAACCAAGCGTGGCATCTGTAAAGGCAATCACTCCAAAATATCCTGGACACAGGTGGAGACGGGATCGGCCATCACCTGGAAATACCCCTCCTGCATCCTGGCCGGTGATTATTCGGTGGGAGAATTTTATTCGGTTGCAGTGACCAACAACTACCAACAGGCCGATACCGGTACCAAGATGATCCATATTGGGAAAAATACCCGTAGCCGTATCGTTTCGAAAGGGATCTCGGCAGGCAACAGCCAAAACAGTTACCGGGGATTGGTAAAGGTGACCCGGAAAGCGGAAAATGCGCGGAACCACTCACAATGCGATAGCCTGCTGCTGACCGACCATTGTGGTGCGCACACTTTCCCTTATACAGATATCCAAAATCCTACGGCAATGCTGGAACATGAAGCCACCACCTCCAAAATCAGCGAAGACCAGATCTTCTACTGCAACCAACGTGGGTTAGGCGAAGAAGAGGCGATCGGACTGATCGTAAACGGCTACGTGAAGGAAGTGGTGAATAAACTGCCCATGGAATTTGCCGTAGAAGCGCAAAAATTACTTCAGATCAGTCTGGAAGGAAGCGTGGGATGATTTGTGGTGCTACCACTCTATCGGTGCTTGATGATGCGCTATCAGGTATTCATTTGTTTTGCTAAAGTGCTTGTTTCCAAAGAATCCCCTATGTGCAGAGAGGGGTGAGGGATGCGGCGATGTAAGAACAAGATGCCTATCTGCACTGATAGCCTCACCTTTTCGTTGTGCATAAGCTCCCCAGAGAATAAAAACCAGATGATCGCGCTCCTCCGCAAGGTGCCTGATGGCAGCATCGGTGAACTCTTCCCACCCTTTTCTCTGATGAGAGCCGGCACGATGTGCCTGTACGGTCAGAGTGGCATTCAGCAGCAGTACCCCCTGCTCCGCCCAGTGGGTCAGATTTCCCGAGCGAGAGACCACTCTTCCCAAATCATCTTCGATCTCCTTATAAATATTCAGCAATGAGGGTGGCAACTGCACCCCCTCGTTCACCGAAAAACATAAACCGTGTGCCTGCCCCGGCTCATGATAGGGGTCCTGACCCACAATCACCACTTTAACCTTGTGGAAAGGACAACGGTCGAATGCATTGAAAATCAGTTTTGCCGGTGGATATACAACTTTTGTGGCATACTCTTTCCGAACAAAATCGGTCAATATTCTGAAATAAGGTTTTTCAAACTCCTGCCGAAGAGGCCGCTTCCAACTTTCCTCTATCTTTACCTCCATACCTT
Organism: Bacteroidales bacterium; assembly: GCA_012728155.1. Classification (GTDB taxonomy): domain Bacteria; phylum Bacteroidota; class Bacteroidia; order Bacteroidales; family Dysgonomonadaceae; genus Proteiniphilum. The sequence goes on from JAAYFR010000423.1 coordinate 9,476, forward strand.
GTTATATATAATGAGACTCCGAAGACAATCAACTAAAGAGTAAAAAAAAAGATGTAAGAATTATCGCATGGAACGAGTTTCATTATCAATCAGATAAGAAAAATGCCCTGCTTTCTTGCCTCCTCTCTCATGCCACACGGCCAGAGGCTGGCTTGGATCTCTCCGATATGTGCTTTGCGGAGGTAATACATACAAAGTCTCGATTGTCCAATTCCCCCTCCAATAGATAGAGGTAATTCTCCGTTCATCAAACGCTGATGGAAATAGAGTGACAACCGATCCTCTTTGCCACACAACTCCAGCTGTCGCTTCAAAGCCGCAGGATCTACCCGGATTCCCATGGAGGTGAGTTCTACCGACTTCTCCAAAACTGGATTCCAGACCAGCAGGTCACCATTTAACCCCAAATAACCATCACTGTTGTATGTACTCCAGTCGTCATAATCGGGTGCACGACCATCATGCGGCTCACCATTAGACAAGAGCGCTCCGATGCCCAATACAAATACCGCACCATATGCGCGGGTGATCTCATCCTCCCTCTGTTTGGCATCCATATCGGGATATCTCTGCAACAGCTCTTCAGAATGGATGAAATATATGTCGGCGGGGAGTTGTGGCTTGATAGTGGGAAACAACTCATAAACAAGATATTCAGTGCGCAGCATGGCAGCATAGATACGCCGTACCACCTGCTTCAGAAATGAAATCGTCCTCTCTTTTTCTCCTATAACCAGCTCCCAGTCCCATTGATCCACATAAAGCGAATGTAGATTGTCCAACTCCTCGTCGGCACGGATAGCATTCATATCGGTATATATACCAAAACCCTCTTCTATCTCGTAATCGGCAAGCGTAAGCCGCTTCCATTTTGCAAGTGAGTGCACTATTTCTGCATTCCGATCATCCATATCTCTGATCGGAAACCGTACCGGCCGCTCCACACCGTTTAAATCATCATTAATACCTGTGCCACTCTCCACAAAAAGAGGCGCAGTAACGCGACGAAGACGCAACTCGGAAGAGAGGTTGACCTGAAAAAAATCTTTGATACTTTTAATTCCCAGTTCCGTCTGCTTCAGATTGAGAAGAGGGACGTAACCGGTTGGAATTTGCAGTTTTGACATATTACTTCAATGTGAATTTCAAATTTGAAATCACAAAGGTATGATTTTTATCCATTTTGTCAAACAAAGAGGGTAAAAAAACATCATTATGATAGATTTAAAGCTATAATAAAGTCAATTATCTCAAAAACAGAGGGTCAAACAATCATTTTCCCTACAAGATCATCTACCGAAGAGATATGATGCCGCTCCAGATAATCGTGGATACCTTCAACGATTTTTACCGAAGCCGTGGGATCGATAAAATTGAAAGTGCCTACCTGCACTGCCGAAGCACCGGCCAAAATAAATTCGATAGCATCCTGCCAGTGGCAAATTCCTCCCATTCCGATAACAGGTATCTTTACAGCATTGAAGACCTCCCATACCATCCGAATGGCGATTGGTTTGATACAAGGTCCTGAAAGGCCTCCGGTAATGGTGGAGAGTTTCGGCCTTCTGCTCTCCACATCGATAGCCATTCCCAAGAACGTATTGACAAGCGATACGGCGTCGGCGCCCTCATCTTCCACTCCACGGGCAATTTCACTGATACTGGTCACGTTGGGTGATAATTTCACAATCAGCGTTTTGGGGAATACCTTACGTACTTCCCTTGTGACCAAGGTCGCGGATTGACAGGATGTACCGAATGCCATGCCCCCCTCCTTCACGTTGGGACAGGAGATATTCAACTCAATGGCCGGCATCTTCTCTAAATTTGCCAATTTCTCGGCGCAGGCAACATAATCCTCGATGGTAGATCCGGATACATTCACGATCATATGGGTATCATACTCCTTTATGATCGGATAGAGATGCTCCACAAAATAATCCACCCCCTTATTCTGAAGTCCCACCGCATTGAGCATGCCGGAAGGCGTTTCAGCCATTCTGGGATAATCATTGCCTTGGCGAGGGGTAAGAGTGGTTCCCTTCACAAAAATGCCTCCTAAGCGCCCCAAATCGATGAAATCGGCATATTCGGTGCCGTATCCAAATGTACCCGAAGCGGTCATCACCGGATTCTTCAGTTCTAAATCTCCTATATGCACTTTTAGTTCAGCCATAAATCTCTGCCTATTTTTACCATAATAGCTCTTTCATATTAAAAACCGGCCCTTCGGTACAAGCACACACATTACCCCTGACTGTTTTCTCCACACAGCAGAGACAGACGCCAAAACCGCATGCCATCAGATTTTCGAGCGACACCTCACATTCAATACCCTGATTGCGGGCATATTCTGCCACAGCCATCATCATCGGTTTGGGACCGCAGGTATAGATAAAATCATATCTTTTTTCTTTGAGGAGAGAGTGATGGGTCACAAACCCTTTCTCACCCAGCGAACCATCTTCGGTAGTACAGTAGAGTGATCCAAGCTGTGCAAAATCTTCCCGTTGCAAGATATCCTTTGCGGAACGTCCACCCAACAGGAAATCGGCTTCAATCCCGTTCTCTTTCATCTTACTGCCAAGAAAAAGCATCGGTGCACTACCCACTCCTCCGGCGACAAGCAAATAACTGCCCCTCTTTTCAGGCAGGGTGAAGGAGTTGCCCAGTGGAAAAATCAAATTCAAGATCCCGCCTTCCGGAATGCTACAGATCTTCTTCGTACCTTCACCTACCTTCTGAATCAAAAGCCATATCTCATTCTTCTTCTTATCGACAAAATTTATGGATATCGGCCTCCTTAAAAAAACATGGAGTGAACTATCTACCAGTATCTGCACAAACTGTCCGGGATACATCTCCGGCAACTTTTCATCGCCGACAGGCGTAACCTTTAACAGGTGATTCTGATCATTCAAGGGTTCGTTGGAGCGAACAGTAAAATCGACTACTTGCATCTGAATAGTATAAAATACAAAAATACACCAAATTTCTATTCCTGCAACCTACTTTTGAAAAAGGGACAGTCCATAAAAAAAGGTTACTTCAAATGAGGGCCAAATATCTCAAAAGTACTGTCGTCATAATAAATAATTATTTGAGTGATTTTCCGATCACTCTTTTTTTGGGGTATAACAGCTTTATTTTCCGATAGATGATACTCATTTTCCACCGGTTTAAAAGCTGTTTCTCTCGGTTTTTCTGCTGATTGCTCTACCTTGGTATGGTTCAGGTGATCCTGATTGAATAAATCCGGACTGGCTGAACGAGAATGAGGATTGTATCCCTCTTTGTACATATCGCCACTTCCACTAATCAGCCATTCCGCATTGATATAGTCCATTTCACCCAGAATCTTTGTAACCACATCGAGACTGGGATTATTTCTCCCGTTTAAGATATGAGAAATGACGGCACGGTTGACCTGGAGCTTATCTGCAAACTTTGCAGGAGGAAGGTTCTCTTTTTCCATGATAAGTTTGATACGATCCTTCATATAATCCATCTTTTAAACAGTTTCAAAACAAATACCGATCAGTATGATGAAAAATCAACGATACAAATGTATAATTAATAATTCACAAATGAAAATAAATATTTGATATAAATGTAATATACATTTGAAATGTTTAGTGTTACAATTGTTTACCTTCTTGGCGATAACCATCTAACTGCTCTCAAAAACAATAAATTATTTATTTATAATATTGGAATAATATACTGATATATAGATATATAAATAGATATAAAGTGTTATTTTTAACATTGCAAGGCATCCGATCTTATCTTTCCCTATCAAATCTATAATTTTAGTTCTATAAATTGATATATTTATCTATCATACAGATATTTAAATTTAGCATATAACCAAATATTAAACTGTTAAATAGCTCAATATAGAAATGTAATATATGATCTATTACCAATAAATTATATATAAAACAAATGTAACGTGCCCTTTATTTACATTTGTTCATCGAAAATCTTCCAAATATAAATTTACAAACTTATATTCTCCGAGAATCGCATACATTCATACCAAGTGACAGAAGAGAGTAAATAGCTCCACTCTGGGCAGGGTTAAACTTATAGTAGGCAGCTGACATATACTGAGTTTACTGCCATAATTCATGTCTCTATTTTACTTCGAAAAAAAAATTATAGGAATGAACTGTTTATTCTCCTCGAATGTTTAATCAATGAGTTCCTGAATGAAGCAATAGAGGTAGAAGAGCGATACCACAACAAAGAATTGGATAGAAGGAACGAAGGCAACATAAAATATGTGACAAATGACAAATAGACGAAACATACAATTATCCACCATCAGAGATTGGGCCATCCTGCTCTTATTTTTTACCGCCATACACTGTTATGGTCAGGAAAAAGAAAACAGGGCAATCCCACAAATAGGTGATGTAAAGAATAAGCAAAGTATGGAAGCAAGAAAAACAATTCACGATTTTACCGTAAAAGATATTGACGGGAATGATTTCAACCTGGCCTCCCTAAAAGGAAAAAAAGTGTTGATCGTAAATGTAGCTTCGAAGTGCGGATTTACTCCTCAGTACGAGCAACTTGAGGAACTTTATGAGAAATACCAACATCTAAATTTCGTCATAATAGGTTTTCCGGCAAACAATTTCATGAGACAGGAGCCAGGTAGCAATTTAGAAATCAAAGAATTTTGCACACTCAATTATGGCGTTACCTTTCCCATGATGGAAAAGATCAGTGTGAAAGGGAAAGATCAGGCTCCTTTATATCAATGGCTTACAAAAAAATCAGAGAATGGGGTCATAGATCAGAAAGTGACTTGGAATTTCCAGAAGTTCATGGTCGATGAAGAGGGTCGCCTGATAGATGTGGCAATGCCCAAGGAGAGCCCCATGAGTAGGAAGATCCTGGATTGGATCACCGGTAGTTAATGCATAATTCTGTAAATCAGCTCTCTCAATAGATCACCCTGCGAAACCGACACATTGTCAACTCCTTTCAGCCGGGCATCAAATTTCCGGAAATCGGAAATTATCTCCATCACCTTTTGGGCTTTATAATTACGCAGCCCCTTCATATAATCCCCTACAAAATAGGCTGACTTCATATTCAGTGCTTTCATAATGCTTTGTTCATCTTTACGCGGTAACCAAAAGCATTCCAGTAGATTACTGAAATAGTTGAAGAGCACGGCAATGGTGGCAATCATCGGATTCTCCTTCGGATTCTTTTCAAAATGATCCACTATCCGGTTGGCCATCAGCACGTTTTTCGAAATAATCGCTTTCTGAAGTTCAAAATTGTTGTAATCCTTGCTGATACCCACATTTTTCTCAATCAATAGGGATGTGATACGGCGTTCTCCTTCCGGAAGTGAGATCTCTAACTTCTGGAGCTGCGGGATCAGTTTGCTGATATCGTTCCCCACAAAATCGGTCAACATCTGTGCCGATTTCTCATCAATCGCAATTCCTTTCTCTTTCAACCAGGATTGGATAAATGGCGGTATCTGGTTTTCATACAATTTCTTGGATTCAAACAGCACTCCTACTTTGACTATATTTTTGACTATTGCTTTCCGCTTATCTACCGTACCGTGCTTGTAATTGATCACCAGAATAGTGGAAGGCATCGGATTTTTGGCATATAGGTCAAGCAATTCGAACTGTTCAAGATTTTGCGCCTCCTTTACAATGATAAGCTGGTATTCCGACATCATCGGAAAACGGCGTGCCGAAGAGATAATAAGATTGACGTCGGCATCAACACCATAGAAAGTGAGCATATTAAAATCTTTCTCCGTTTCGGTCAATACCGTCTCGGAAAGCAAATCGGTCAACTCATCGATGAAATAAGATTCATCTCCCATAAAGAGGTAGATTGGCTTGAAACGACGTTGCACAATTTCATTGCGCAGTGTATGAAAAGAGGATTGCGTGGATGCTGCCATTGAGTTGATGTGATAATTAAAAAATGAGACTACGATACCAAAAATAAAATCTCTACCGGAATCATAAAATAGCGTTTTATAAATGGATTACCAGTCGAATCGCAGGTGTTTGATGGTAGTGCCTCTATTCATGATAGAGGAGAGCGATTTGATACCTATCTTCACATGCTCTTCTACAAAATTTTCAGTGATATGCCGGTCGCTCTTCTCCGTCTTCACACCCGTAGAAATCAACGGCTGATCAGACACCAGCAGTAGCGCTCCGGTAGAAATATGATTGGCAAACCCACAGGTGAATAGTGTGGCGGTCTCCATATCTACCGCCAAGGCACGTATCTGTCTCAGATAATCCTTGAAATGATCGTCATATTCCCATACGCGACGGTTTGTAGTATAGACAGTACCTGTCCAGTAATCCCGGTTAAAGTCACGCACATTCGAGGAGACCGCCCTCAGAAGGTTAAACGCAGGCAGAGAAGGTACTTCCGGCGGAAAATAGTCGTTAGAGGTACCCTCACCACGGATAGCCGCAATCGGCAGTATATAGTCGCCCAGGCCGCTCCTCGACTTCAACGCGCCACATTTCCCCAGGAAAAGCACAGCTACCGGAGATACCGCACTCAACAAATCCATGACAGTGGCAGCATTGGCACTGCCCATTCCGAAATTGATGATGGTGATGCCGTTGGAGGAGGCATTCGGCATATTGGCATCCAAGCCAATTATAGGTACATTAAAATGATTCGCAAAGATTTCTACATATTTTTGAAAATTCGTCAGAAGGATAAATTGAGTAAATTCATCAAGCGGCCTCTTCGTATATCGGGGGAGCCAATTCTCCACAATTTCCTGTTTTGTTTTCATACGATCTCACATAAAAAAGCTAATTTTGTGTCGGTTAAACCGTTATTCTATGAACAAAGATACAATGTACGATTTAAATTTACCCTCTTTCGATACAAAAATCCGTAAAAAAGGGGGTGAACTGGAGATATTCGATCCACTACGGAAAAAATATGTGGCATTGACTCCCGAAGAGTGGGTACGTCAACATTTTGTTCATTACCTTATTTCAGAGAAACAATTTCCCCAATCGCTGATAGCAAATGAGACCGGCATCAAATTGAACTCGCTTTCGAAAAGATGCGATACGGTAGTCTATAATCGACAACTCCAACCGATGATGATCGTAGAGTATAAAAGGCCCGACATACCCATAACGCAAGCGGTATTCGATCAGATTACCCGTTACAACAGCGTATTAAAAGTTCCCTATATCGTTGTCTCCAACGGGCTGGTACACTACTGCTGCCAGCTGGACTATGTACGCCGCTCCTACCGCTATCTAACTGAAATCCCCACCTATCAGGAAATTATTTTAGATTCCCCACCATCCACACAATAACCCATTAATTGAGTATCATATTGTCGTTACTCGTTCCGATTTACCGAAATGGGCGTATAGATCAATAGCTCTCTTCTTGGGAGGGGAAATCGGACGATTTCACGTCGCTTACATATTGCCGGACAGCTGTGGTGATCTCATCAAACAGATTGGCATAGCGACGAAGGAAACGGGGTGAGAAGCCCTTGTTGAGCCCCAGCATATCTTGCATCACCAACACCTGGCCATCCAGATAGGGGCCGGCTCCAATTCCAATGGTCGGAATAACCAGCGCCGCGGTCACCTCTGCCGCCAGTTGTGCCGGTATCTTTTCCAACACGAGGGAGCAGCAGCCAATTTCCTGCAGCAATAAAGCATCCGACATCAATTTTTCCGCCTCCTCGCTCTCTTTGGCACGCACGCTATATGTTCCATATTTATTGATCGATTGCGGCATCAGTCCCAGATGGCCCATCACGGGAATACCAGCGTTCAGAATCGCTTTTATCGATTCAATCACCTCTTTTCCTCCTTCCAACTTGAGGCAATCCGCCTGGGTCTCCTTCATCATCTTCACCGCATTGGCGACAGCTTCATAGGGATTTCCCTGATAACTGCCAAAAGGCATATCAATCACTACCATCGCGCTCTTCACACCATTCATCACCGACTTGCCATGATAGATCATCTGCTCCACCGTTATCGGCAAGGTGGTGACATTTCCCGCCATCACATTGGATGCCGAATCTCCTACCAAGATCACATCAATTCCTGCCTGATCGATCACCGATGCCATCGAGTAATCATATGCGGTGAGCATCGATATTTTCTCGCCTTGTTGCTTCATCTCACGTAGGCGGTATGTCGTTACTTTTTTCCGGTTGGCAGAGGCAAGATACCCTTTTTTATCTTCTGACATTTTTTTAATATAAATAGTTTACTTCTCCTATGAA
>JAAYFR010000424.1 GCA_012728155.1 Bacteroidales bacterium
ACCCGCGACCCTAACCTTGGCAAGGTTATGCTCTACCAACTGAGCTACTTTCGCAAAATTATTCTTTTTTTCTCCGGTTATCTCCCTAACGGATCCTTGCCAAGGTTAGTCTCCATCTCCTTCTTGGGGCAAGGTTATGCTCTACCAACTGAGCTACTTTCGCAAAATTATTCTCCCATGGAACGACTCAAAAAATATGTACACTTTACTCCCCGTTCCATTCACGGTGCAAAGATACTTTTTTGTTTTATCTCTGCAAAATATCCGAAGAGGAAATTTATGACAATAATGCCACAATTTTTTCCAGATAGAGGCGATCAACCTCATCGAAATGATCGAGCCGATCACTATCTATATCCAACACTGCAACTACGGCACCACTACGCTTTACCGGCACCACAATCTCGGAACGGGACAGGTTGCTGCAGGTAATATGTCCGGCGAACTGTTCCACATCGGGAACAATAATTGTCTTTCCATCTTTCCATGCAATACCACATACGCCCTTTCCATAAGCAATACGGGTACAAGCCAATGGTCCCTGAAAAGGGCCAAGCAGCAGCTGCCCTTCCATCACACGGTAAAAACCAACCCAGAAAAAATTAAACACTTCCTTCAGTGCAGAGACAATATTGGCCATATTGGCAATAAGATCGGATTCATCTTCCGTCAACATCTGCAATTGAGGAAGAAGCAATCGATATGTACACTCTTTGGAGGCAACATGAGGAATATCTAAATTTTCTATCATCCCCATTCAATTTATATGGCGGAAAAATCGCGCTACCCATAAAGGCAACGCGATTCCAAAATTATATTTCGAATAATAAAAAGAAAAATTACTCCGTCAAACCCTATTGTGCCTGTTCCTGTGCTTCTTGAATCATCTTTGCATTAGGGAAAATAAACACTTCCACACGGCGGTTCTCTGCTCGGCCTGCCTGTGTGTTGTTATCGGCGATAGGCTGTGCGGAACCGAAACCTTCGGATACCATACGGGCACCAGAAACTCCTTTCGATAGCAGATAATTATATACTGACTCGGCACGACGCTCCGATAGGGGATTGTTGATAGCGTCACTACCCGTACTATCAGTATGTCCGTAAATCTTCACATCTGTATCAGGATTGTTTTGAAGCGACGTGGCAAACTTGTTGAGGGATGCACGTGAAGCTGTATTCAGTGTACTTGAATTGGTGGCAAAAAGGATACCTGACTCGAATGTAACCTTGATGGCTTCACCTTCATTGACTTTCTCTACCTGGGCACCTTCGATCTCTTCGAGTTCGGCGACCTGCTTGTCCATCTTGTTGCCGATAATAGCTCCTGCACTACCTCCCAGCACAGCTCCTATACTGGCACCCCAGACGGCTCCTTTACCTCCGCCGGCAATTGCTCCAATTCCAGCACCTACAGCGGCACCGGCACCGGCACCAATACCTCCGCCTTTTACCGTGCCACTTGCTCCACATCCGGATAATACTAACGTACCTCCCAAAAGGACAATGGTCAATAATTTTGAAAATTGTTTCATAATTCGTTCTTTATTAATTGATATGTTTTGATTAATCGAATAGGTTAAGCGTATCGCAATAGGACAACTCACCTGCTACGATGGCTTCGATCTGCTCATCAGTGTAATCTCTTCCTAATATCTCTCTGTTTTTTCGAGCATTTCTCCCTATATATTCCAATAATTCGTCCTCATTAATTTCGATTTCGGAATCATCATCTTCATTCTCATCGAGAAAACCTTTTTCTTCATAGAAATCATAAACAAGATCTACAATATAGTTGATCTCGTCATCCGAAAACTCGTCCAGCATCTCTTCAGGCAGATTCTCCCGTATAAAACGCAGGGAATCATCCTCATCATACTCAAGTACTTTTTTTTCCTGACTCATCTGATTCTGTTTTTAAAAGTAAACGTTCAATTTCATTAGGCTTAACGAAAACGTTGTCATGCTTATGTAAGAACAAAGATGCGAAAAATATGTTCAACAAATTGTTAAAAAACTTTCTTTCACACTCTATATGTGGTTTTTCTCTACATGAACCCACTAAAAAAAACCGGACAACAAAAAAGTGTTACCCGGTATTTTTATCTTTAACGACGAACATTACGTTTTGCATTTTCTTTGGCTTGCTCTCGTGCCATCTTTTCCTGCATCTTTTGCGCCTCTTCTAATCGTGCCATAAAACCCGATTTCTTTTTGGGTTTCTTCTTATTGGCCTCCAACTGCGCCAAGATCTTATTTTCATCAATCACCTGTTTCATGATAAGTGTAAGTCCGATCGTAATCAGCGTGGAAAGAAAATAATAGTAGTTCAATCCTGCGGGATAGGAGTTGAGGAAGAAAAACATAAATACCGACATGAAGATTGGCATGTACTTCATGCCGGGCATCGCCTGTGTGGAGCCGGTATCGGTCATCGACATATTGTATTTCGTATAGAATATATTGACCACCGTCATCAACAGGCAGAATATACTGATGTGGTTCCCCAGAAAACGGGTGATCAAAGGTATATTGCCGCTCCAGGATATAAGGGAGTCGTAGGTGGACAAGTCCTCCGCCCATAAGAAGCCCTGTTGACGCAACTCGATTGCTGCAGGGAAGAAGAAGAAGAGTGCCAGCAACACGGGCATCTGTATCAACATGGGAAGACAACCACTCATGGGGCTAACGCCAGCTTTATTATAGAGATCCATAGTAGCCTGCTGCCGCTTCATCATCATCTCCTGGTCACTACCGGGATATTTCTTTTCAAATTCCTGAATCTGCGGACGAAGCACCCTCATTTTTGCCGACGACATAAATGACTTATAAGTAAGGGGCAAGGTGATCAGTTTCACCATCAGAGTGAGGATAAGGATGATCAATCCCATACCCCAATTGAGTGAGAGGAAAAAGTTAAAGACCGGGATAACAAACCATTTGTTGACCCAGCTCAACCAACGGTAGCCGAGATACACGTTTTCCTCAAGTTGCAGCTTATCGGCACTATTGGCAACATCCTTGTCGTAAGCCTTGAGCGTATTGTAATGTACCGGCCCGAAATAATAGTTGAAACCGGCAGTAATCAGGTCGCTATCAGGGCTTACTACGGCAGGCATCCATCCCTCAGCCTTATAGTGTTTCGTGTAATCAGGACTGGTGGTGAGCACTTCCGAATCGAGGATAGTATTGCTGAAGGGCTGTTTGCCGATGATGACAGAAGCAAAATACTGATCTTTGAACGAAAACCATTTAAGCGGCTCGGAAAGTTCCTTATGGTCGTTCTTCTGCTCGCTCATCTTCTGCACATCCTGCTTGTCGTACTTATAATGGATACGTGTGAAACGATTCTCAAACATACGTCCCTTTTCCTGTTGCCGTATCTTCTGTTCCCAATTCATACGGAAATTGGTAAGGCTTTCGGGGTGAAGGCCATTCTTCATACCTGCCAGCCGCACTTCAAAGT
>JAAYFR010000425.1 GCA_012728155.1 Bacteroidales bacterium
CATTGGTAATTTCACATTCCTGCGGAAACTCCCGCGGCGATAACAGTTGACTTTTCATGACAATGTGATTCGCTTTTATTTTAGAGCCTCCGTACGACACTATGCCTGTTGTTTCGTCGACTGTCGCACCGGAATAAATCCCCTTTTTCCCTCTTTTTTGGAGAGAATGTTCTTCTGTTTTCATTAGGTTCAGCAAAAAATCGGAATTTAACATCACATCGTCGTTAAGTAACAGAAAAGCATCGTATGAGCATTCTCTCATAGCAGATTCCCACGCCATGCGCATTCCTCCCGCCCAGAACAAGTTGCCGCTTCCCTGTATGAGAGTTATTTGCGGGTATAGTTTTTTTAACGCTTCTCCCGTTCCATCGGTAGAGCCGTCATCGGTCAAAAATATGTCGAATGTATATTCCGAAGGAAATACTGCCCGGTAAAACGATGCCAAGCAATCGAGCGTTTTAGCTTTTCTGTTGTGGCACGTCAGTAGAACGGCCACTCGCTGATTTTTCATTATTTTTCCTTTTTATAATAAGATAATTTTGAAAACGTACATACCGGGCATCAAAAATGCCGCGTACCCAAAAGGCAACTTCATTATTCGTCATATGCCGAAATGAGTGCGAGAAGCACAATCCTATCATGATCATCAGCATAAAGTAGTTGAGAGAGAAATTATTGCCATCTTCCACCCACGAAAATAGCCAACGGAAAGCAACATAAATTCCCAACATTTTTGCATAAATGTTCTTTGATCTATTTACGGCGAGAAACGAAGCTTGAAAAAAAAGAATCGAATAAAGAATTGTACCCACAACGCCAGTCCAGGTAAATACGTTAGCCAACCCTATTTCGTTCTCCAATCTTTCGTATCTTCCCGTTATGGCAAAATTTCGCGCACCAAACCAATCCGTATCATTTCCGCGTGCCGGTGTCCGGCCGAATAACCAATAATTGTTATCAATAGCCGAGTTTAGTACCTCTTCATAGATAAATGTCCTTGTGTCGGCCATTATGTTTTCCTCAACTTTGTTGCCTTGCATGTCGGTACCCGTCGCGGTGTAGTCCCCTTTAACGTAGTCGTCTGTCTTGAAGATATTGAATGTTCCGGTAACCCCCAGCACAAACAGCGTTACCGGTATGATAAATAATGCCAGGCGGACGGCTTCAAGAAGTTTAACCGAAATCAATTCCCGAGTATAATACACGCCCAGAATTAAGATCGGAACACCAAATTTTAACACGTTGCTGCGCGCGCCCAAGTCGGCCAAAAATACAACAGCCGTACATACTAACAGGATGATTCTCTGCCGTTTGGTCAATGCGGGCAAAAACAACAATAAAAAACTTACCGGAATCAGGTAAAATCCATACGCGTCGGTTCTTATTATGACGGCAAACAGCAGGAAGAGGGGCAGGGCATATTTGACGTAAAACACAAGCAACGATTGCACGATTACCTTATTGGTCGCTGAATATGCCACAATCGGCAACATGAGCGTCATTGTGTTGCCAATTAACGCTTTCCAATCCCAGTATATTTCTGCCACAAACATTCCTCTGACGATACAGATCGCGTTCCAAATAAGATAAATCCAAATAATACGCATTTTATTTTCGTTAATCTTGTCGAAAAAAAAGTATTTTGATAAGAGGAACAATATCAAAATAATGGCGGAAATTCCCCACCATAAGGTTGTGTTATTCATAGCCGAAGCCAATGGAACACCGCCTTTGATATAAATCACAACCGAGTAGATCGTTATCAGAAAAATGGTAACGGGTATTGTCTGTCGTACTATTTGTTTATTGACTGTACTACTCATCTGAGTTGAATTTTTATGCAAAACGCTTATTAAGAATGTCTTTGTATATGCTAATCTGTTCTTTAATGGCTTTGTCGTTCCGTTTGTCTTGTTTGCTTCTGTACGCCTCGTCAGACAGTTTCACGGCTATTGTGTCGTTCTCCAAAATTTTTTTTATTTCAGAAGCGCACATGTTGGCACTGCCCGGTTGAAAAAAGGATATCGATTCGCGGTGTTTCCCAAGTTCCGGCATTGCTCCTGCGAAAGAAGCAACCGTGGGAACGCCTACGAACATTGATTCTTCCGCGGCCAAACTGTATGACTCTACAAATGAGGGCACAACGGTTACATGAGCGGAACGCAGTTCGTTGACTATTTCAGGAGCGGTTAACGAACCAAGCCAGTTTACGTGTCCTGTCAACCCTTTTTTCTTTATCTTCTTAAATATAAACCGGGTGTAGCCATCGCGTCGAAGACCATAATCGAGACTGGATGCGATATTCAGATGGATATCCGGAAAATCTTTCACCAGAAGCTCAACAGCGTCAATTAATACATGCAATCCCTTGTAGGACACCAATGAAGATGTTGATGTAAATAACCGGTTGCGTGTACAGGTATCAATATCCCACTTTTTAGCAACGATGAATTCATCACGCAACGACATTACAGTGTTGTACTTCACTGCTTTTCTGTTTATCCTTTCAACCGTTATTCTCACCCATTCTGATTGTGTATTGATATAATTGTGTTTTGCAATCATCTCTTTCTCAAAATTTCCCCAATTTTTGAATGATATTTTCCGGCCAAAAATGGAGGTCAGTGGTTTTAAGATATCTTTTATGTAAATGGATGAGCATAAGTCCATCGCAGATAATCCCGAATAAAAATAGTTGCTGATTTCAAATTTTAATCCTTGTATCTCGAGCAGTGTTGTGCCTTTGACAATATCCCGTGCGGTAAGCAGTCCCCAGTGCGCTTCAGTACCCCACACATGAATGATATCGGGCTGAATTTCTGCAACAATGTTTTGAATGGCCTGCACTGTTTTTTTAGGTGGAAGCCCTTTCCTGTTTAATTTCGACTTTGGAA
>JAAYFR010000047.1 GCA_012728155.1 Bacteroidales bacterium
ACGCATAAACAATTCCTGCCGCAAGTAACAGGATCACTAACGCCGCTACAAAGAGTACTAATCGGAATATTTTATCTTTCACCTTTCCGCCCTTCCACCTTTATATCCTCGTCACCATAATGTATCTCCCCAATCAGTTTTCTCGTCTTCTCTATCGCCTGTTCAGAGAGAGGAGCATAGTTTATCTGCGCAGCCACTTTTTGTCCTGCATCGCTGATCATATAGTTAAGCAGATCGACAAGCACTTCCGCCTCTTTTTTTGTCTGGTTGCCATACTTTTGATCTTTATAAACCAGTATCCAGGTAAAAATGCTGATCGGATAAGCATTCGGATCCTCCGAGTCAATGATGGAGGCTCGCATATCATCAGGCAACACCACGCTTGCCGCAGCAGAGATACTTTCAAGCGTGGCGTCCACATAATTGCCTGTTTTGTTCCTGAGTTTGGCTACCGGTAGTTTCAGTGTAAGTGCATATTCCGAACCGATATAACCGATAGCGCCTTCAGTCTGTTGTACAATACCGGCCACTCCAGGGTTTCCTTTCGCCGCGATACCCGCCTCCCATTTCAAGGCTTTTCCTTTCCCCATCACACTGTCCCAATCCGGGCTTACTATCGACAGGTATTCTGAAAAATTATAGGTGGTACCACTACCATCCGATCGGTACACTGGGGTGATATCCAGGTTAGGCAATGGCACATCTGGATTAATGGCGCTGATTTTCGGATCATTCCATTTCCTGATATTCCCAAGATAAATATCGGCAACAAGAGACCCTGTCAACCGTAGGCTGTCTACCCCCTTAAGGGTGTAAGCCATCACCACACCACCCATACAAGTAGGGACATGGATAATCTCCCCTTTCATTGATGCGATTTCCTTACTATTTAAAAAAGCATCACTGGCACCAAAGTCAACCGATCGGTCACGCAGGCTACGGATTCCGCCGCCACTCCCTATAGCGCCGTAATTCACCGTCAAACCACTGTTCAATCGCATATAATCGCGAAAAACAATATTATAATAAGGATAAGGAAAAGTAGCACCGGCACCCGATATAGCTATTCCGGGAGCACCTCTTTCCATATTGTTAGCATTGTTACAGGATATAAGAAGAAAAAGTAAAAATAAAAGCTGAGATATTCGTTGCATCAATAAAACAAGTTGTCCTGTTTCGGATATTTTTGGCAAAAATACGATATGGATGTTACAATACGACTACGAAAATATTAAGAAATTATTAAGTCGGTAAAGCAAATTTATTTGCTCTGCTCTTGCTTAACAAAAATGTTCGTAACTTTGTAACGGAAAGTACGGCTATTTATAGTTGATTGCTTTTCTGTGTAGCTTAGGAAACCACATAAAAAACAAAGAACGATGAAAGATTATAAAGAAGAGGATGCCCTCGTGCTCTTCTCGGGCGGGCAGGATTCCACAACTTGCCTCTATTGGGCAAAACAACAATTCAGAAACAGCTACGCTCTCTGTTTCACCTACGGACAGCGCCACTCTCAGGAAGTAGAGAACGCTCGCCGGATAGCAGAGATGGCGGGTATTCCCTTTCAAGTGCTGGATGCGGGTATTATCTCCCGGTTGGCACCCAACTCACTGACCGATTTCTCCGTCGAGATGGATGAAGAGCAACCGGCCGGCTCTTATCCCAACACTTTTGTGCCGGGCAGAAACCTCTTATTTCTCACTTTTGCTGCTACCCTTGCTTATGCGCAGGGGGTCAAACATTTAGTAACTGGAGTGTCGGAAGCTGATTATAGCGGCTATCCCGACTGTCGTGATACTTTTATCCGTTCAGCCAATACTACACTCAACTTGGCCATGGACAAACAGTTTGTAATCCACACACCACTCATGTGGCGTAACAAGAAAGAGGTGTGGCGACTGGCCGATGAACTGGGTGTTTTCGATATCGTAAAAAATGAAACCCTCACCTGTTACAACGGCATTTTAGCTGGGGGGTGTGGTCATTGCCCCGCCTGCCGGCTGCGTAACAAGGGTTTACAGGACTATCTGGAAGAACGGAAAAAAAACCGATAATGACTGTAGGAGAATAGTACTTTTCAAATCAAATTTCAAAAAACGGCATAATATGCAACACAACGGACTCAGCCACCTGGGCGGCAAAACAGAATACAAGCAAGATTACGCACCGGAGATGCTGGAAGCTTTCGACAACAAACATCCCGAAAACGACTACTGGGTTACATTTGACTGTCCTGAATTTACCAGCCTTTGCCCTATCACTGGCCAACCCGATTTCGCCACCATCCGTATCGATTATATACCTGATGTGAAAATGGTAGAAAGCAAAAGTCTCAAACTCTATCTTTTCAGTTTTCGTAATCATGGTGCCTTTCATGAAGATTGTGTAAATATCATCATGAAAGATCTGATTCGGCTGATGGATCCAAAATATATTGAGGTGACGGGGATATTCACTCCCCGCGGTGGCATCGCCATTTATCCTTATGCCAATTATGGACGGAAAGGCACCAAATATGAAAAGATAGCCGAAGAGCGGCTCTTCAGTCACTCTTTTCCGTTATAGAGATTTTCTATTTCGCAACATCGGCGCGCTCCGGTTGGTAATAGCGCACCCAATCGACATACATCTCTACGGGTAGTTCCGATGGTTCGGGATCATTATTCATCCGGATACCGATAGAAAGATCCAAATCCAGTTCATTGAAGGGGAACTGTCCCGATATATCGGTCGATATGCGCGGATAAGTCTTGGTACGTTTATTGTCCACAAAAAACACAATACTGTCGGGATAAGTTTCTACTCCATAGGTGTGAAAGCGGGAAGGACTGACAATCACCAATGCATTTGAAGGTGGGTTATCGGTCATCCCTTCGGTGGTAGTATAATGTGAGGTAACCGACTGGTAAAAAAACTCATCATAACCAAATCGTTTCATGATATCGATTGCGATATTTTCACTCCCATCCGAAGGGAGTAACGAAATAAAAGGGACAACCTCACCCACCGGATTCATACGGGCTCTCACTTCAATTCTGTTCACCCCATTCTTTTTCGTCCCTTGGCGAGTAATACCGCCCGTAAGAAATGGTATCTCCGCATTTTCGCTGATATTTTTCACTCCTCGAAGAACAAGATATCCATCTTCTACGTGATAGAGCGCCTCATTGTCGCTCATATAACGGTCCATCAGTTGTTTTCCTCTCGGTATTTTGGACCAGTCAGTCAACCCGGTCTTAGAATTGAAATCATCTTCCCATACCAATGTCCATCCTTCTCTATATTTATCCGGATCACTTTTTTGTCCTGAACAGGCGATTAATCCCCCCATAAATGCGACTATCGTTATTAAGATTATATTCCGTCTCATTTTTTCTTTTTTTAATTTCAAAGAACAAACTTACATATAATCCTCATTACAGGATATATATTCCCTCCAATAATAAGTGTTAATCATTCAAAAAGAGTGTAACATATCCTCTTTTTTTCTTTCGGCACCATTCCGACCAACATCACTACCCTTAAAAGTAGGCACAAGTTGTCCCTATTTATCGGGATCAATCATTTTTTTATTATCTTTGCCCCTTGTCTGTTTAAGGGAAAAGATTTATAAAGGTTACAATCAACGCGAATATTATGCCGCAAATATCCCAACGGGGCATTCAGATGCCTCCCTCACCCATACGAAAATTGGCACCTCTTTCCGATGCTGCTAAAGCAACGGGAGTAAAGGTATATCATCTCAATATCGGTCAACCCGACCTACCCTCCCCTGCATCGGCATTAAATGCCATTCGCAATATCGATCGTACTACGCTGGAGTACAGCCCCAGTGATGGGTACCGATTTTATCGAGAGAATTTGGTCGATTATTATAAGAAATTTGATATCGACCTCAACCCCGAGGAGATTATTGTCACGGCAGGTGGATCGGAGGCGGTACTATACGCTTTTATGGCCTGTCTCAACCCGGACGACGAAATCATCGTTCCCGAACCGGCTTATGCCAATTATATGGCCTTTGCCATTTCAGCCGGTGCTATCATCCGCACCATCCCTTCAACTATGGAATCGGGGTTTGCCCTTCCTCCGGTCGAAGAATTTGAAAAGTTGATCAACGAACGCACCAAAGGGATTCTTATTTGTAACCCCAACAACCCCACGGGTTATGTCTATACCCCCCACGAAATGGAACAGATAAGGCAGCTGGTCAAGAAATACGACCTCTACCTCTTTTCCGACGAGGTGTACCGTGAATTTATCTACAACGACACACCCTATATTTCTGCCTGTCAGCTGAAAGAGGTGGAGGAAAATGTGGTACTGATCGATTCGGTATCGAAAAGATACAGTGAGTGCGGTATCCGCATCGGTGCGCTGATCACGAAAAACAGAAAGGTGCACGATACGGTCATGAAGTTTTGCCAGGCACGTCTGAGTCCCCCCCTTATCGGACAGATTGCCGCCAACGCCTCATTACAGGAGAATGGTGCTTACATGCAGCATAATTTCGACGAGTACAAGGGTCGTCGCGATTTCCTTATAGAGCGGCTGAATAATATCCCCGGCGTCTATTCTCCCATGCCGCAGGGTGCTTTTTATACATTAGCACGGCTCCCTCTCGATGATGCCGATGCTTTCTGTGCCTGGTGTCTCTCCGATTTCCGTTATCAGGGTCAGACCGTCTTTATGGCTCCGGCATCCGGTTTTTACGTCACCCCCGGGCTTGGGAAAAACGAGGTACGTATCGCCTATGTGCTCAATAAGGAGGATTTGAACAATGCACTCATCGTGCTCAAAAAAGCGTTGGAAGCATATCCACATACCCATAAACATGAATGCGGAGCTCTTTATAGCGCGGCGAATTTATAAAGGCGATAAAAAGAACAACAAACGGGTCTCATCGCCTGCCATCAAAATTGCCATTGCCGGAATTTCACTGGGGTTGGCAGTGATGATGGTGGCGGTATCTATTGTCGTCGGCTTCAAAAAAGAGGTGCGCGCCAAGGTGGTGGGTTTTGGCTCTCATATCCAGATTACCGCTTTCGAGAGCAACTCATCTTACGAGCACTCTCCCATCGCTTTTTCCGACTCGCTTGCAAATATATTGACCGCAAACCCGAATATCCTCCACGTTCAGGAATTCATTACCAAACCGGCCATTATCAAGACCGACAATGATTTCATGGGTGTGGTATTAAAAGGGGTGACGGAAAAATATGACTGGAATTTTTTCAAGAAGAACCTGCTGGAGGGCTCCATCCTTCAAACCAACGATACCATTACCGGCAACCAAGCCATCATCTCAAAGAATATTGCCGACAAACTACGGTTGAAAATAGGAGAGAGTTTTACCTGTTATTTTGTGCAGGAGCCTGTCCGTGCCCGCCGGTTTCATATCGCCGGTATTTACAGTACCAATTTTGAAGATTACGACAAGCTTTTCGTCGTTGTGGAGCGGGATTTGCTTTCCACCCTTAATGGATGGGATGACGATATGGTGAGCGGAATCGAAGTGCTGGTAAGCGATTACGATCATCTCGACAGGGTTGCGCAAGATCTTTTTTTCGATATGTCGTCCTATAAGGACCGTCTCGGCAATGCGCTTTACACCCGTTCCATCAAAGATATCAATCCCATGATATTCAACTGGCTCAACCTGCTCGATATGAACGTATGGGTCATCATCATCCTGATGTTAGTGGTTTCGGGCTTCACCATGATTTCCGGCTTACTGATTATTATTTTGGAACGGACCAATATGATCGGTATGCTAAAATCGATGGGAGCCCGGGATTTCAGTATCCGCAAGGTTTTCCTATATCTCTCAGCTTTTTTAATCGGACAGGGGATGTTGTGGGGAAACATCATTGCCCTGGTTTTTTGTCTTGTCCAGGATAAATTTCAACTGCTCAAACTCGATCCGGCCACCTACTACCTCTCGGCCGTACCGATAGACCTCAATCCAGTTTATATCATCCTTCTTAACATCGGCACCCTCATCATCTCCCTACTGATGATGATCGTTCCCTCCTATCTGGTCGCCAAGATCACGCCCGCCAAGTCCATCCGGTTTGAGTGAAAAAATTTTTTGTATAAACTTTGTAGAATATATGCAATAGGGATATGGTTCAGCAATCTTTACAGACAAAATCCACGATTGTGCTCACCTTTCATTATCTTTGAAGAGAATTATTTATAGTTGCTTACACAATGAATATTAACTGGATAATCCTGGTTATTGGAGGAGTCTTCGAATCGGTTTTCGCGATGAGTTTGGGGAAGATGCAACAAACTTCCGGTAAAGAGATGTGGCTGTGGCTTGCAATATTTCTTGCAAGCGTAAGTTTAAGTATGCTTTTGCTGTTCAAATCGATGGGAGGCACCCATCCCATACCCACGGGAACCGCTTATGCCGTCTGGGCAGGTATTGGTGCCGTTGGGACGGTTCTTCTGGGTATCTTCGTTTTCAGGGAACCTGTCACTTTCTGGAGAATTTTCTTCCTGACTACGCTCATCATTTCGATCGTAGGACTTCAATTTTCCTCCACGCACCACTAAACCGCCTTCTCCCTTTCCATTCCGCTCCTACAGTAGCATAGGGAAATTGTTCATAATCTGTTGATAACCTGTTCAGAAGTTGTTGATAAAAACATGCGAAAATATTTGCAATTTGTTTGATCAAGTTGTTATATTTGCAAGACGACAATGAAAGATAAAAGTACGAATTTCGTACAATAACATATAGGAGTTCATTGACATTTTGTACACAACGGGAAGAGTTTCATTTAAGGGATCAGCAAATCCGTTTGTTTTTCTCTTTGTTCATGAAGTGTGAAACATTCAATGTTTCTATCGGATGAACCGGTAGTTTTCGTTAGCACTCCTCTTGATAGCAGTTTATCTGTATATGTAAAGAAGTGATTGCAAATTAACGACCAACTCGGAATGATGATTCATCTTCGGGCATTGAAAGAATTTGCGACTGCTTTTGTACGCTACTTCGGTTGAAAGGTAAGCCTTCACAGGCAAACTAATTTACTGGAAACAGCTACGGAAGTTTGTAAATGCCGGGAATAGGGATGAGAATCCAATCTCAAGTAGTGTTTTTTACCACATTGTCCTTTCCACACCGGAAAATGACAACTGTATAAAATGCATGGGTTGAAATACAAGATTACATTCGTATGACTGATTCTGCTTCACAATCCGGAAAAATTTTATATCAAACGATTGAATGTTATCGAATTGAATGATATACAAGACTTCTTAGGGCAGCTTTAACAGCCTCAAACACTGTTTCAGACGTTTTTTGGAGTATCCGCATTCTGAAGTATAGACCCCTGTAGAAATGATAAAATCGGATTTGAAAGAAGAGGGTTTTTAATCTCTACAGAACTTGGGATTTTTTCAGCATTGAACACATTTTCGTTTTTTGCACCGTTCAGTACAGAACGATTTGAACTCCTACCATACACAAAAAGCCGGTTTTTCAACCGGCTTTTTTAGTTATAACAGGAATAATCCGAATCAATATGGGAAATTAAATAGTTATCTATTGTCTGAATGATTTTTTTGTATAAAAAAACGGGTTAATTGATAAAATGGAAAATAACAGTTTTTTTTATCGGTTTGGATATGGCTCTTTTTTCATGTACTTTTGTTCCGTCTGGCAAACCCTTCACTTCATAGGCTATATGAAATATTTTTATATTCTTCCGATGCTCCTGTTTTTCGTACAGATAAATTGTTTTGCACAGGATATTCCGGTGAAACAAAAGAAGGAAATTCCGGAGAAACAGGACAGCTTGGAACTGAAAACCGCTGTTTCGGGAGCAATGTCCACGCTGACCGATTCCCTTAAACCGGATCAGCTGCCATTAAGATTACCCCGGCTGAATCCGGCAGAAAACCTCCTACCACAATTCACTCCCTATCAAAAGTTTACCCTATCACCACAACAAACAGATCAAAAAGGGATATTTCCTCCCATATATTGGAATGGCACCACATCTGATTTTATCACCGCCAAAAGCCGGACCGCCATTGCCAGCATGATGCCGTCACGCAATCTTATGTTGCATTCCTCTACCACCCTTGGCTTGGTGGAGACCCCCATGTTTGGCAAAAGCAATTTTTATATATTGGATGCAGGTGCCAACTATATGATCAATCCGGCGTTGATGATGGGTATCAGCGGAGGTTACAATTCAAATTTCAACATGATACCTTTCTGGAATATCGGTATCAATGCAAGCTACCAGATGAATCATAACCTGATGTTTGATGGAGGCGTGAGCTACCTAAAGAGTGCCGGCAATCTCTACAACGTCAACCAGTCGGCCATGATGATCGACCTGCATAGCCGCTACCGGCTTAACGATGATTGGTATGTGAACGCCTACGGGGGGTTACCAGTCATGAAGCAGAATAACCAACCGAACCGTCCTATGATGCCGATGATGAACACATCCTACTATGGCGGATCTGTGGAGTACTGGTTCAAACCTACCATGGGCGTGGAAGGGGGCATGATCTGGATGCGTGACATGTACTCTGGAAAAATGCGTGCGCAACCCAAATTGGAACTGCTCTTCCGACCGGGGAAAAAATAAATTTCCCAAAAAACAGTCGTCGATAAAGTCAACAGAGAAACGAGGCAACTCTCCTTCTCGGCAGTAAATATAAAGAGAGCTCCGTAGTTCGGGATATTCAATTGATCGTCAAAATTATCTTGTGGTCAGTTGCCAATTTACGCATATTCAAAATGGCATATCTCATACGTCCAAGCGCCGTATTGATACTCACACCGGTGATATCGGCAATCTCCTTGAAACTCAAATCGCCATAATAGCGCATCTCCAGCACCTCTCGTTGCTCATCGGGCAAAAGATCAATCAGTCTCTTCACATCGCTCAGCACCTGTTCTTTCACCATTTTCATCTCGACGGTATCATCGCATAAAGATGGATTATTCAACAGATCCACCTCATAACTATCATTGGAAACGGTATTTTCATTCTTTTTCTGACGGAAGTAGTCGATCATCAGGTTATGGGCAATCCGTGTGATCCATGCTTTGAACTTGCCTGTCTCGGTATATCCTCCCTGTCTGATAGTGGTGATGGCCTTGAAAAAAGTATCCTGAAAGATATCTTCGGCCAGCCCCTGATCCCGGACAGTATAGAAGATGTAGGAATAAAGAGATTGCTTATGGCGGTTGAGGAGCAGGTCAAACGCATAATCATTTCCCTCGGCGTACGAAACGACCAATGCTTCATCGGTCATCGTGCAGAAAGTATCCATTACTTTACTTCTTAATTGTTATCTATATTCAAATGAGTAAAGAGGACTTATAGGCAAATGATTTTAATGTGTATATACTTTAGGATGCGTTTGCATTGGTGCAGACGACAAAATTATTAAAACAAAGAAAAATAAAAAAAGTATAACTACCAAATAGTAGGCAGAAAAAATATAGTTGTTATATTTGCAT
This sequence comes from Bacteroidales bacterium, assembly GCA_012728155.1. Lineage (GTDB taxonomy): Bacteria > Bacteroidota > Bacteroidia > Bacteroidales > Dysgonomonadaceae > Proteiniphilum. The sequence goes on from JAAYFR010000047.1 coordinate 9,497, forward strand.
TTGAATACATTTATAATCATATGGGAAACAGAACTATTTTAAATTTATTGAACGAAGCCGTAAAGAAATACGGCGATCGCCCATATTTGCTTGAAGCAAGAAAAGGCATACAATACACCTCTCTTACCTATAAAGAGGTACAGGAGCAGACCATGCAGTTTGCTGCAGGCCTTATCGCAATGGGAATTGATGCCGGAGAGCGTATCGCTCTTATCTCCGAAGGAAAAAATAACTGGGTAATCGGCGAATTGGGCATTCTCCATGCCGGTGCCGTCAGCGTACCTTTATCGGTGAAACTGCAAACCGAACAAGATTTGAGTTTTCGTATCAATCACTCCGAATGCGTGGTAGTACTGGCATCCGACCAACAAATAGCCAAGCTTCGCCCGATGAAGGGATTATTCACTACCGTGAAGCATTACATATTGTTGGATCCGGAAAATCATCCCGAGGCTGATGAACAATCGTTCGAATCGGTAATGGAAGCGGGCATAGCACTCCTCAAGAGCAATCCTGCCGCCGTGCAGGAAAGGATGGATGCGGTACAGCCCGATTCATTGGCCAATATATCCTACACATCTGGCACC
>JAAYFR010000426.1 GCA_012728155.1 Bacteroidales bacterium
GGGGTATATTGCAGAACGGTTATTTGTGGATGATGCCGAAGCGTTGAGTTCCCCCCGGCAAGAAATGACAACCTATCCATACGGAGGAGGTGATATTAAATACACAGATATTAATGGAGATGGGAAAATAACAACTGCCGATGCAGTTCCTATTGGACTTCCCACCACTCCCGAGATAGTCTATGGTTTTGGAGTTTCTGTCGGATACAAAGGGTTTGATATGTCGGTATTTTTTCAAGGCCTTGCTAACGAATCTTTTTGGATAGATGCCAGCTATACTTCACCGTTTGTCGACAATACGCAACTGTTGAAGGTATATGCAGACAGCCACTGGTCGGAAGCGAATGGCGATATTTACGCAATCTGGCCCAGATTAAGTTATAATCGCAATTCCAACAATGTGGGTGTAACCAATACATGGTTTATGCGTGACGGTTCATTCCTCCGACTTAAACAAGCGGAGATAGGATATACCATTCCGGGCAAATGGCAACAAAATCTGCATATAAGGAATCTTAGGTTTTATGTAAGCGGTACCAATTTATTTTTATGGAGCCGGTTCAAACTTTGGGATGTGGAAATGGCAGGTAATGGCCTGGGCTATCCTATACAAAGAGTTTTCAACATGGGATTCAATTTAACTTTCAATTAAAATGTCTACAGTTATGAAAAAAATAATGAAGATAGTTGAAAAATCATTCATCATAATCATGATGATTACTATAATTTCATGCTCCGATTTTCTGGATGTAGTTCCCGAGGGCACAGCAACACTCGAAAGCGCCTTTAGCATGCGTCGTCATACGTTGCGTTACCTTTATACCTGTTATTCTTATCTACCAAGCAACTCCTCAGGATCATCTATTGATGTGCTGGCTGGAGACGAAGTATGGGTAAACGACGAGCCCACAAACCCATATTTTAGCCGAGATGCAAATCGAGTTGCAAGAGGGATGTTGACCTCTTCCAATCAACTTTGTAGTACGTGGCAAAATTATTATAGAGCTATTCGTGATTGCAATAATTTTTTAGAAGGAATGGAGATTTACGTCGTACCCGATTTGATGGAATTTGAACGTGATCAATGGATTGCAGAAGTAAAAGCATTAAAAGCGTATTATCATTTTTTACTTCTTTCCCAGTACGGCCCCATACCCATAGCCAAAGAAAATTTACCAGTATCGACAGATATACAGGGTGTTCAGGTTTCCCGCAACACAGTAGATGAAGTTGTTGATTATATTGTGGAGCTACTTGATGAAGCAATTCCGATACTACCTGCGAACGTATTATCGGAAGTGTCTGACCTTGGTCGTATAACCCTGCCTATTGCCGTATTTCTAAAAGCGCAAGTATTAGTTACTGCTGCCAGTCCCCTGTTTAATTGCAATGAAGAATTTGCCATAATGAAAAATAAAGATGGCTCTCAACTTTTTCCGCAGGATAAAACACAACAGACAGAAAAATGGAAACTGGCAGCCGAAGCTTGCCGGGAAGCAGTAAAAGTCTGTATGGATTCCCTCGGAATGGAACTCTATACTTATCCAGGAGATCCAAAATATAGCTTAAGCGACACTATCATGCAACAGATGACACTCAGACAAGCTTTTTGTGAAGACTGGAACAATGAGGTTATTTGGGCTGATACCCGCGAGTGGGTTTCATCACTACAACACCGTGTTCTTCCTCATCTGAATCTGCTGTTCGATGAGCATCCCAATATGACACAAGCCTTTTCAGTTCCCTTAAAAATCGCAGAAATGTTCTATACTGAAAATGGAGTTCCTATTGAAGAGGATACCGAATGGGGTTACAATACCCGTTATACTTTAAGGCGTGCCAGTAAAGGTGAAGGATTATATATCCGTACCGGAGGAGAAACGGCCAGATTGAATTTCGAGCGTGAACCCCGTTTTTATGCCTGGCTTGGTTTTCCACAAGGTATTTGGTATGGTTCTGGTTCATACGACGATAGTAAACCAGGAGCACTCTATAACTATAAGGACCTCAAGGGCATCAGAGTATCACGAAATTCTTGGTGGAATCCTACGGGATACGTACCAAAAAAATGGATTCACTATCAAACATCACAACCGGTAACTCTTCAAATTAGTATTAACACCTATATCTGGCCAAGGTATAGGCTCGCAGAGTTATTACTCTATTATGCGGAAGCACTTAATGAGGCAGAGAACAGTTTATCGGCACGTCAACAAGCAATGCAATACGTAGATATGGTGCGTGAACGGGCGGGACTGCAACCAGTGGCAGAATCATGGAGATTACATTCAAACAATCCGGGCAAGCATAATACTCAAGAAGGACTTAGAGAAATTATCCAGCAGGAACGATTAATCGAACTATGTTTTGAAGGAAGGCGATTCTGGGATTTGCGCCGGTGGAAAACTGCCAGAGAGCTTTTAAACCAGCCCATTCAGGGATGGAGTTTATTCAACACCGATAATGCAGATATATATAAACCTATGACCATCTTCAGTCAGAGATTTGGTTTGAAAGATTACTTTTGGCCTATTGCCGAAAGTGAACTGGCACGAAATACAAATCTGGTGCAGAGTCTGGGATGGTAATTTTATAATTCAAAAAAAAATGAATATGAAACATACAATGAATAGTTTTCGTAATCTGCTCATATTGGCAGTCATGTTGAAAATACTTTTTGGATGCCAAGAGAGTACAGCTCTTATTTTTTATGATGAAAATGCTCCTGCTCCTATTTCGATAGACGTGAACAGTATTACGGTAGAA
>JAAYFR010000427.1 GCA_012728155.1 Bacteroidales bacterium
CGATTCAATATGGCAACACAAGAGTTCAACGCCTATATCCGTAAATTTCCACAGGTAATTTATGCAAAATGGTTTAAGTTTGAACCGAAAATCTATTTCGAAGCGACTGCAGAAGCCCAAACCGCCCCTCAAGTTCAATTTTGAGTGATTGCGGAAAAGGTCTGTAAGGATGTGGGGGGGAGTGCTAATCGAAAAACGATATAAACGAATCAAACGATGGAGTTGTTGCGGAAAAGTAAATCTCTTTTCATAATCATACTTTTTTCTTCATTTGGGTTATCGGCACAGGATATTCCAGAGCCAATGGTTCCTTACCGGCTGGTAAACGACTTTGCTGATATTTTCTCACCTACCGAAGAGAAAGCACTGGAGCAAAAACTGCGAAGCTACAACGACTCCACATCTACACAAATATACGTGGTTTCAGTGACCACCTTGGATGGATATTCCGCTTCTGATTGGGCTTTCAAGCTTGGTGAAAAATGGAAAATCGGACAAAAGAGCAAAGACAACGGTGCTGTAATCCTTATCAAACCGAAGACCGAAAATAGCCGAGGGCAAGCTTTTATTGCCATCGGCTATGGGCTGGAAGCAAGGATCAATGATGCCTATGCCGGTCGTATCGTGCGCAACGAAATGATTCCCTACTTTATGGATGAGGAGTACTTCAGCGGGGTGAATGCCGCTATCGATAAGATGATTACACGTCTCTCGGGAGAATTTATGGCGGATGACGAAGAAGAGTCATCCATCCCCGCTTTCGTGGCCATTATTGTGTTGATTGCTATCATCGTGTTACTCTCAATTCTCTCCAAAGGAGGGAACCGTCATATCGGCGGGGGCGGCCACGGTACAACTTCGCGCCCTCTTTTTTTCCCTCCAATAAGTGGTGGGGGAAGAGGGGGCGGTTTTGGCAGTGGGGGCGGCTTCGGAGGCGGAGGCGGAGGCAGATTCGGTGGTGGAGGCGCCGGTGGAAGCTGGTAATATGAATAAAATGAAACTGATCACTCTCTTGGGTCCTACTGCAAGTGGAAAGACCGAATTTGCCGTACAATTGGCTTATGAAATTGATGCTGAAATCATCAGCGCCGACTCCCGTCAGGTATACCGCCAGATGGATATCGGAACCGGCAAAGACCTATCAGAATACACTGTAGCGGGGAGCTCCATTCCCTACCATCTTATCGATATCCGCGAACCGGGTGAGAAATATAACCTTTTCGACTATCAACACGATTTCCATAATGCCTACAGCGACATCCTCAACCGTCACAAAAGAGCCATCCTTTGCGGTGGTAGTGGCCTTTATATCGAATCGGTGCTGAAAGGCTATAATCTGCCTGATGTACCCGCCAACCCGAAATTAAGAGCACAATTGGGAGAAAAGTCTCTTGCAGAGTTGACCGCCATTCTAAAAAGTTACCGCCCACTTCATAATACCACCGATACCGACAGCAAGACAAGAGCGATCCGGGCAATCGAAATAGAAGAACAGAAATTGAGACAAACGAGTTCTACTACCATATTCCCACCTGTGGAGAGTCTGATTCTGGGGATGAACATCGACAGGGAAGTTCGTCGAGAAAAAATCACCGCGCGACTACATACCCGGCTTCAGGAGGGAATGATTGAGGAAATAGAGAAAATACTCAATTCCGGAGTTTCACCCGAAGAGCTGATCTATTATGGGTTGGAATATAAATATGTAACGCTCTATGTGATTGGCAGCTTAAGCTACGAAGAGATGTATCGTCAATTAGAAATAGCCATCCATCAATTCGCAAAACGACAGATGACATGGTTCAGAGGCATGGAGCGCCGCGGATTGGCTATTCACTGGATAGACGCAAGCCTGTCGATGGAGCAAAAGATAGAACTGGCACACTCTTTTATAGCAAAAGAGTGAAGGGTATAGATATTATATTTTCTATAATCCCATTGAGAAATAAGAAAAACTAGATAAATGCATACAAATCGGCTTGAAAATTGTAATTTTGTGGTTCGGGCAACAATGCACCCCCGAGTGAGGTTCGCAAGATGGTTCCCTCAACAATCCAATTTTAACAACTAACAGGGATGATTAAAGGAGTATTTCCCGTTGAGAAGTTCCACCAACTCAACACACCATTTTATTATTACGATATCGCACTATTACGTGCTACCCTCGAGACAATCAGAAGAGAGATCGAGCACAAGCCCTTTCATCTGCATTATGCAGTGAAAGCGAATGCCAATCCGCGCATTTTAAGAGAGATCTCCTCATTTGGATTTGGAGCCGACTGCGTGAGCGGAAACGAAATATTAAGAGCGTTAGAATGCGGGTTTACCCCAAATAAGATTGTTTTTGCCGGTGTGGGGAAAACCGACCGGGAAATGGAAATTGGACTCGATAACAATATCTTCTGTTTTAACGTTGAATCAATTCCCGAGCTCGAAGTACTCAACGCAATCGCATCCAAAAAAGGCAAAACGGCAAAGGTGGCGCTCCGCATCAATCCCAATATCGATGCGCATACCCACAAATACATCACTACCGGACTGACAGAAAACAAGTTCGGCATCAACGAACAGGATCTTCCACAAATATTGAAGCTGATGAAGAGTTTGATGAATCTGCAACTGATCGGTATCCATTTCCATATCGGTTCTCAGATCACCAATCTCACATCGTTTGAAGACCTTTGTGTAAAAGTGAAGGAGCTGCAAGAATGGTTCAACAGAAAAGAGATCAATCTCCCTATCATCAATGTAGGAGGAGGATTGGGAATAAACTATCAACATCCTAACCATATTCCGATGGCGGATTTCGAATCCTATTTTCGACTTTTTAAGAAAAATCTACAACTACAACCAAATCAAGAGCTGCATTTCGAACTGGGACGCGCCGTCGTGGCACCCTGTGGCTCTCTCATATCTCGGGTGCTCTTCGTAAAAGAGGGTATCAAGAAAAAATTCCTGATCTTGGATGCAGGGATGAACGATTTGATACGCCCAGCCCTCTACCAAGCCTTTCACCATATTGAGAATATCACCTCCAACAAAGAAGCGGCACTTTACGATGTAGTGGGTCCTATCTGTGAATCGAGCGATCTGTTCGCCGAACAGATTATGCTTGACGAAAGTGCCCGGGGAGACCTGATCTCCATCCGCTCCGCCGGTGCGTACGGAGAGACCATGGCATCCCAATACAATTGTCGCAACTTACCCCTATCCTATTTTTCCGATCAACTTTAAATTATGACAATCGACCACCTCACATCGACAGAATGGATACTGGGAAGCACTCTATTATGCTGCTTCCTGGTACAACTTTTCTTCTGGTTATTTTTCTATAAACGGCCCCATAGCTACCAAAAGAAAAGAGGCGAGATATCCCTGCCTGATGAAAAACTACCCGCTATCTCCGTTATTGTCACCTCCAAAAATAGTGCGGAGGAGTTAGCACAAAACCTGCCATTCATCATTGAACAGGATTATCCCGATTTTGAAGTCATTATTGTCAACAGAGGTTCTACCGATGACACCGACATGGTGTTGAAAGCTGCGGATCAAAAATATCCCCGCCTTTATCATACCTATGTGCCGGCGGAGGCCGACGGTATCAATGAAAAGAAACTGGCACTCACATTGGGCATAAAGGCAGCTAAGAACGATTATTTACTATTTACCGAAGCCTATTGCAGACCCAGCTCTGAACACTGGATAAGAGAATTTGGAAAAGAATTTTCTCAAGGCAAAGAGGTTGTCTTAGGTTTCAGCCGGTTAGAGGTTCCTAAAAAAAGAGTAATGCGGGGTTTTATGCTCTATGACAACCTTATCTTTCAACTGAAATTTCTTTCCATGGCACTACTCGGTAAGCCATTCATGGGTGATGGACGCAACTTGGCTTATAAAAAAGAGCTCTTTTTCAAACATAAAGGATTCTCGCCCATATTGAATTTAGAGGGGGGGGAAGACGATCTCTATATCAACAGAATCGCTCCTAAAAAAAATACAGGCGTAGTGCTTTCCAAAGAGAGCATGACCGAGACTGATAGCATAACCCATTTTTCTACATGGCGTACCATAAAGTCGCGATATCTCTATTCAAAACAATTTTATAAAGGATTCTCATTTCGACTGTTTGGTCTCGAAACATTCTCTAAATATTTTTTTTATCTCTCATTGATTTGTGCCATCACACTGGGAATAACAACTGGAAACCATATAGTGACAATTCTTTCCCTATTACTTTTTACACTCAGATACGCAGTACAATGGAGAGTAATTACCCTAAACAGCCGTCTCTTTGGTGCAGGGAAATATCATGTCAACCTCCCTTTTTATGATATCTTCCAACCTATTAGCAACGCCTGCTTCAGAAGATATGCCATCAAACGGAACCGGAAGAGGAGATAAATACGAAATTAAAGCCATTCATAGCGAAAAAGAGAGATACCATAGAGGGCGTTTGAAGGGAGAGAACAGGCCAATCTGTCAGTCAAGAACACTCTGTATAAGAGAGACAGGGTTAAATCGGGTTAATCACTCTTCGTTTGCGTTAAAAGTGTTAAAGAGCCTGGCGACAGCAAAAAAAAATGCATATTATTTGCCATATATTTGTAGCGTTGTATAATAATTAATGATAAATTCAACAGACAAAGAATATGAACAAGGGAAATAGTAAAAACGTATTCATCATCGTATTGGTAGCAATTGTAAGTTCAGTTGTCACCCTATTAGGTTATAATGTTATCAGTAAGCAGAACGAAAATAATAGATCCTCCCTCTTATCAGGAGATGGAATTTCAAAAGAGGTCAGCGCTTACGCCAACTCTTTTGAACAGGAGAAAAATGTAGTGCTTACCAATCTCACCACATCCGAAGGATATCCCGATTTTACAGAAGCAGCAGCTAAATCGGTAGATGGAGTTGTACACGTAAAAACAACAACAATAAGTCAACAGCAATATATCAATCCGTTCGACTTCTTCTTCGGATTTGGTGATCGCATGCCTTCTCAACCACGCGAGCAGGTTGGCTTCGGATCAGGAGTAATCATCTCCAAAGATGGTTATATCATCACCAATAACCATGTGGTAAGAAACGCCACTGAAGTATCGGTCACACTCAACGACAACAAGGAGTATTCCGCAAAAGTTGTCGGAACAGACCCCAAGAGTGATATTGCCCTGCTGAAGATAGAGGGAGAGGATTTCCCCTATCTCACTTTCGGGAATTCCGATGCACTTCAGGTAGGAGAATGGGTGCTGGCGGTTGGGAATCCGTTCAATCTCACCTCTACGGTTACGGCAGGTATTGTAAGTGCCAAGAACAGGGGCAACGTAATGGGTGGAGCAAATGACATCCAGGCATTTATTCAGATCGATGCAGCCGTCAACCCCGGAAACAGCGGTGGAGCACTGGTTAATACACGTGGAGAACTGGTAGGAATCAATACCGCTATTTACTCTCAGACAGGTAATTTCGCTGGTTATGCTTTTGCCGTACCCATCTCCATCGCAGGAAAAATAGCAGCCGACCTGAAAGAATATGGCACCGTACAACGCGCACTATTGGGAATTCAGGTGCTCAACATAGAAGAAATGAGGCGCCAGGATCCGGAAAAAGCCCGAGAACTATCACAAATCAAAGGAGTTGTGGTGGATGGCTTTAGCGACCGAAGTGCGGCTAAATCAGCCGGCATCCAAAAGGGAGACGTAATTACTGCTATCAACAATGTGGCTATCCGCAATTTCGCTGAATTACAAAGCCAGTTGAACAGGTATCGCCCTGGAGACAAAGTAAGTGTGACGATTAACCGCAATGGCGACAATCGTTCACTCAACGTGGAATTGACAAACGACGAAGGAAATACCGAAATAACAAAAGCTTCCACTGCAGTAAGCTCTTTGGGCGCCAAATTCAAACAAATATCCGACGAGAGAAAAAAATCATTGGGCATCTCAAGCGGTATTGAAGTGGAAAGTGTAGAAAGCAACGGGCTTTTCAAAAAAGAGGGAATCAACAAGGGATTCATCATCATGAGGATCAATAATACAGCTGTCAATAGCGAAAGTGATGTGGCTAATATCGTAGCGGCCACCAACACCAGTCAAGATAAAGTATTGCTTGTTGCCGGTTTTTATCCTAATGGAAGAACGCAATATATTGCCATTGATTTGACAAATAATCAATAGGTCTTTATTAATAAAGGTTAATTCCGACTTTTTCAGTAACAAATAAGTAGTTACTTGTGTTTTATAACAAAGGAATGGGGTATTGTGCCAGATTCCTTTGTTCATAGTGTATGAGAGGGGTTTTATCACAATATCAAAAATAATTTGTATTTTTGCACCCCCAATATTGCATCACAAGTCAACTTAGTAAGGATTAGTTATAAATGAGACAATTAAAGATTACAAAATCAATCACAAACCGGGAAAGTGCTTCTTTGGACAAGTACCTCCAAGAGATCGGTCGCGAAGACCTGATTACTGTAGAGGAGGAGGTCGAATTGGCACAAGCCATTAGAAAAGGCGATCGCCAGGCGCTGGAAAAACTCACCAGAGCCAATCTCCGTTTTGTGGTATCAGTAGCCAAGCAATACCAAAACCAAGGATTAAGTCTTCCCGACTTGATCAACGAGGGTAATCTCGGTTTGATTAAAGCTGCCGAGAAATTCGATGAAACCAGAGGTTTTAAATTTATCAGTTATGCCGTTTGGTGGATTCGTCAGTCAATTCTACAAGCATTAGCCGAACAGTCAAGAATTGTCAGACTACCCTTAAATCAGGTAGGATCACTCAATAAAATCAGCAAAGCTTTCCAAAAATTTGAGCAAGAGAACGAACGGAAACCTTCTGCCGAAGAATTGGCTTTGGAACTGGACCTGTCAGTAGAAAAAATAACAGACTCGCTCAAAGTGTCGGGGCGTCATATCTCTATGGATGCTCCTTTTGTGGAGGGGGAAGACAATAGCCTGTTGGATGTGCTGGTA
>JAAYFR010000428.1 GCA_012728155.1 Bacteroidales bacterium
AGCCTCACGTTTAAACTGTTCAGCAATTTCAATATCTCCTCCAAACCTTCCTTGTGAAACACCGAAATCAGTGCTGAATTAATTTTCTTTGACATTAATGATTACTTTTTTTAAAGAATACAAAGGTATAAAATCTATCGGTCATTTTTGTGAAATTGGAGTTTGTTTTATGAATTTTTGAGAAAAAGAAACTGTTCGGGGTTGTGCGACCGGATGGCGACCGCTTTTATCATGCTTTTTTAAATAATTATGCAAAGTATAGCAATTAATCAGTAGAAAAAAAAGAAAATATTGTCACTTGAATTTAATCAAGGAACTATCGAAATTAAAATATATAAATTTAATAATCAGAAATATAAAAAATAAAAGCACCTATGTTGATAACTTTTCCGGAAAACTTTATTGGTTTTCTAAAAAAGTAAATTTACCTTTGTGGTAACATTTGGTTTTTATTCATAGTTGTCTTTATGAATAAAATAAAAGGGAATGCCGTGAAAATCGGCAACAGTTCCCGCTGCTGTAAGCTCTTTTTTTGCGTGCTGAACAAACACCTCCATAGCCACTGTTTCGATAAACCGGAACGGGAAGGCGTTCAGACACGGGAGTAAGTCAGAAGACCTGCCAGATGTATTTATATACTCTTTTTGATGTCTTTCGGGTAAAAAGACGGTTAAAAATTTGATATCCCTATTTGTTATTTTAAAAACTGGCAGGTTTGCAGGTTTCAAGGGCTATTTATCCAATTATCTAAATGTCTAAATATGGGCAACAAAGAAATTTTTATTGTAAAACGAGACGGGAAAAAGGTTCCCTTCTCCATCGAGAAAATCAGAAATGCCGTTGCAAAAGCATTTCTGGCAGTAGGATCTTTCGCCACCGAAGAGGACTTTATCACGCTCCTCTCCCACCTCCACATTTCTGACGGCATGACTGTGGAAGAAATTCAGAACCAGGTAGAAACAGCGCTGATGAGGGAAAAATACTTCGCCGTTGCAAAAGCATACATGCTCTACCGGCAGAAACATACCGAAACACGTGAAATCCAGAGCAAGATGAACTTCCTGATGAACTATTGCAACGCACAGAACGCAGCAACGGGAAGCAAGTTCGATGCCAATGCCAACGTAGAGAAGAAAAACATTGCCACCCTCATCGGGGAATTACCCAAAAAGAACTTCATCGACCTGAACCGAAAGATGATCACCGACCGGATAAAGGAGATGTATGGGAAAGAACTGGCCGACAAATACATCGGTATGCTGAACGAGCATTTTATCTATAAAAACGATGAGACCAGCCTGGCCAACTACTGTGCCAGCATCACGATGTACCCGTGGTTGCTGAACGGCACCCTTCCCATCGGCGGCAACTCCATGCCCCCGACCAACCTGAAATCGTTCTGCGGTGGGTTCATCAATATGGTGTTCATCGTGTCGAGCATGCTCAGCGGCGCCTGCGCCACGCCCGAGTTCCTGATGTACCTGGACTATTTTATCCGAAAAGAGTACGGCGACGACTATTTCGGGCGTTCCGGGGACGTGGTGGACCTGTCAAGGAGGCAACGAACAATAGACAAAATGATTACCGACTGCTTCGAACAGATCGTTTATTCCATCAACCAGCCTACGGGAGCACGTAATTTCCAGGCGGTTTTCTGGAATATTTCCTACTACGACAGGCTCTACTTCGAAAGTCTGTTCGGGGAATTCCTTTTTCCCGACGGATCACGCCCCGTATGGGAATCGCTCAGCTGGTTACAGAAACGATTTATGAAATGGTTTAACAAGGAACGCACCAAAACCGTGCTTACCTTTCCGGTGGAAACGATGGCATTGCTCTCGCGGGAAGAGGATGTGATCGATACAGAATATTCCGATTTTACCGCCGAAATGTATGCCGAAGGACACTCTTTCTTTACCTATATGAGCGACAATGCCGACTCATTATCGAGCTGCTGTCGCCTGCGCAACAAGATTCAGGACAACGGGTTCAGTTATACATTGGGGGCCGGCGGAGTGTCCACCGGATCGAAAAGCGTGCTCACCATCAACCTGAACCGCTGCGTTCAGTTCGCAAAACGTACGGGACAACCCTACAGTACTTTCCTTGAAGAGGTGGTGGACTTGACACACAAGGTACAGACCGCCTATAACGAAAACCTGAAGATGTTCCAACAAAAAGGGATGCTACCGTTGTTCGACGCGGGATACATCAACTTGGACCGTCAATACCTTACTATCGGTGTAAATGGGTTAGTGGAGGCGGCTGAATCGCTGGGGATAGCCATCAACCACAATCCTCAATATAAGGCCTTCGTACAGGAGGTGCTCGGGATCATTGAGCGATACAACAAAAAATATCGGTCGAGAGAATTGATGTTCAACTGTGAGATGATTCCTGCGGAAAACGTGGGCGTGAAACATGCCAAATGGGACAGGGAGGACGGTTATTTTGTACCGCGCGACTGCTACAATAGCTATTTTTACCGGGTGGAAGATCCATCGCTGAACGTGATCGACAAGTTCCGCCTGCATGGACGGGACTATATTGAGCACCTGACGGGCGGATCGGCGCTTCACCTGAACCTGGAGGAACATCTCTCAAAAGCACAATACCGACAGTTATTGCGCGTAGCAGCCCACGAAGGCTGCTACTATTTCACCTTCAACATTCCAAATACCGTATGCAACGATTGTGGCGTCATCGACAAGCGCTTTCTGAAGGAATGCCCCCAATGCGGCTCCCGCAATGTGGATTACCTCACACGCATTATCGGCTATATGAAGAGGGTGAGCAATTTCTCGGCTGCCCGGCAAGCGGAAGCGGAAAGAAGACATTACGGAAAGCCGGACACAACAGAGAAGCCTAAAGAGGAACCTATTATTTATTAAGGTTATACATTAGCCGCAAGCATACCAAAGCTATGTTTGAGAATGAGATGCCAGAAAGGTATTACAGAAAAGCGGACATTTCAACCATAAGATAATTTTTTATGCTTAAATATACAGACTATGATATTGTTTTTCAAGAGATTCCCGACGAGGTGACGTTAGCCGTCAACCTGTCGGGTTGCCCGCACCGCTGCAAAGGGTGCCACAGTCCCCACCTGCAGCAAGACATAGGGGAAGAACTGAACGAAGGAGCCCTTTCGAGACTGCTGCAGCTCTATGAGCATTCAATCACCTGCATCTGTTTTATGGGGGGCGATGCTCATGCCGAAGAGGTATGCCAGCTGGCAAACCATATCCGGATGGGTTGGAAAGGAAAGCTTAAAACGGCATGGTATTCAGGAAACAGTAACCTGCATCCTATGGCTACTGGTCGTTTTGATTATGTGAAAACAGGCCCCTATCTGGAAGCACTGGGAGGGTTAAACAAAAAAACAACCAATCAACGGTTGTACAGGTTTACAGGCGGCCGTTTTAAGGACATTACAGCAGAAATGCAGAAATAAAAAAACTCTCTACTTTTTATTTATTATTTTGAAAAGGCATTCCAAGTGATTGGCGTGCCTTTTAGTTAACTCTGCTCATAAAAAACAGCCTACAATCACTTGCCGGCTGCGTAGAGCGGTGAGTAGAGCCGCTTAAAATAGAGAGAATGAAAAATATTATACGGAAAACAACTTCACTTCTACCTCATCGTTGACATTTTCATTAGCGTAAAAGTTTCCGTTGTTTATATTTTCATTAGTATTGAGTGTTAGAAGATAATTCAAGTCGTTTATAGAGTTATCCATCAGCCTTCCCTTTACGACTCCCTTTCCCGTAAGAAAAGTGTTTTCCCAAATGCTTGAGACGGCCTGTTTGGTCTTTTTAATCGTCTTGCTGCGTACAACAAGTTTCTCTATAATCCCCGACAAGCTTCCGGCAGATGCTTTACACAAGTCACGCACAAAACTGTCAATGGCTAATAACAACTCCTCTTTATGCCGGTGCGCATTCTCTATATTGTTTTCGTTTCCTCCGTAATGCGCAACAAGCATTTCCACAGCCGAGGGAGACAAGTTGGACAATACCATATCCGTAAACTTCTCCGCATCGGGAATGCGGATTATCCCCTTAAGCCATCGGGGTAAATATACAGGCAAGGATGAATGATATTCACTGATAAGAGCCGATATCATCTCATTAAAGCCTACATCAACCATCTTTTTCGCATAAGCCTGGAAATTCATACCCGAAGGAATAGGAAAATCTATACTATCCGTTAATTTTGTTTGTATGTCCAGATGGTTATTCGAAAGATCAATCACCCGGTAAGGACACGGATAAGTCACAACGGAGCCTGTCTCAATATCGTAAAGATAATTGCTTTTTTCATCTTCGATTCGGGCAATATCCGATGCATGAAAGTGTCCGGTAAACACAACATTCAGGCCGGCTTCCATGAATGATTGCTGAACCCATTCGAAATTATCGACGAGGTAAGGGCTAGCAAAAAAAGACTGATGGTCGAAATGTTCCACTACTCCGTGATGCA
>JAAYFR010000429.1 GCA_012728155.1 Bacteroidales bacterium
ACGCAACATTGGCACACTTTCAGGGAGAGGCTGGCCAACTTTCCGGTGAAGGTGGATTACCTGAGTCGCGCACGGTCGGCAAAAGAACAAAAGGAAATCCTCCTCCAACTGAAAGAGGGGAAGATCGATATCCTGATTGGTACGCATCGGTTAGTGGGGAAAGATGTGCAGTTTAAAGACCTGGGACTGCTGGTTATTGATGAGGAGCAGAAATTCGGCGTGTCTGTCAAGGAGAAACTCAAACAGTTGAAGGTGAATGTGGATACACTCACCATGACGGCAACCCCCATTCCCCGCCCCCTGCAATTCTCCCTGATGGGATCGCGCGATCTTTCCACCATAGGAACACCTCCTCCCAACCGTTATCCAATTCAGACAGAGGTGCACACCTTCGATATGGAGCTTGTGCGTGAAGCAGTCAATTTTGAGCTGAACCGGAACGGGCAGTTGTTTATTGTGAATAACCGCATCAAAAATATATATGAGCTGGAAGCGCTTATCAGACGGGAGATACCGGATGTACGCGTGGCGGTAGGACATGGGCAGATGGACCCGAAAAAACTGGAAAATGTGATTGCCGATTTTATCAACCATGAACAGGATGTGCTGATCGCCACTACCATCATCGAATCGGGAATCGATATGCCCAATGTGAATACCATTATCGTGATGGATGCGCAAAATTTCGGATTGAGCGATCTACATCAATTGAGGGGAAGGGTGGGGAGAAGTAATCGCAAGGCGTTCTGCTACCTTTTGGCTCCTCCTTTCTATATGCTGAGCAGCGACGCACGCAGGCGGTTGCAGGCGATCGAGAACTTTGCCGAACTGGGGAGTGGCCTCCATATCGCTATGCAGGACCTCGATATCCGGGGAGCAGGGAATTTGTTAGGGGCGGAGCAGAGTGGTTTCATTGCTGATCTGGGGTATGAAACATACCAGAAAATATTGGCCGAAGCGGTGCAAGAGTTGCGAAAAGATGAATTTTCGGAATTGTACACTACACAACAGGATGGAGAGATGCGAGATTTCGTGGATGACGTGCTGGTGGAGAGCGATCTGGAACTGATGTTCCCGGTAGATTATATCCCGAACGATGCGGAACGGGTAGCGATCTATCGTGAAATGGATAATGTGATGTCTGAAACGGAGATTCTGGACTTTATGAAACGTTTGGAAGATCGTTTTGGAAAGATTCCACCACAAGGCAGGGAATTGATCCGTATTGTGCGGCTCCGCCGTCTTGCCAAGTCGTTGGGAATTGAGAAAGTGGTGCTCAAAAACGGACAAATGACCCTCTTCCTAATCTCTGACCCGGAATCACCCTATTATAGCTCGCCGGCATTCGACCAGTTATTGGATTTTGTGCAGAACCAGCCGCGCCGTTGCCGCTTGCAGGAAAAAGGGCGGAAACGATCGGTAGCGATCAGCCAGGTTGAAACCGTGGAAACGGCTATCGCCTTACTCGAGGAGATCGGTAGAGAAAATCAAATCACAAAATCGTAGGGACTGGAAAAGTCTCTTACCGTACGTATCTTTACATCTATTGAATTAGAGACGAGCGAGTAAGGAACTACACTGCGCGTGAGCCATGCACCGCCACCAATTACCGAATCGTGTCCCACCACTGTCTTTCCCCCAAGAATAGTGGCATTGGCATATATCACCACGTTGTCTTCCACGGTGGGATGCCGTTTCACATCCGACAACTTTTTTTCTACATATAAAGCTCCGAGTGTTACACCCTGATATATCTTCACATTATTCCCAATCTCGGTGGTCTCACCAATCACAATTCCGGTTCCATGATCCATAAAGAGATTCTTACCTATCTTGGCAGCAGGGTGGATATCGATGCCGACTTTAGAATGTGCATATTCGGAGAATAACCTGGCAATCAGGGGTGCTCCCAACTGATGGAGCTCATGGGCCACACGATGCACGCAGAGGGCATAAAAACCGGGGTAGGTGAGAATCACCTCTTCTAAGCTTTTGGCCGCAGGATCGGCTTTCAGGTAGCAAGCCGCATCTTTATAGAGCCGTTCCCTGAGCAGTGAGAATTGTTCAAAAAACGATTCGATGATCTCATCAGCTTTCTGCTTTCCGGTGAGCGAGGATAGGTTGGAGTGAAGTGTGAGGGCTGCTCCTCTTAACTTTTCATGCACATCTACCGGCTCCGGACAATCGCAGATAGGGAACATCTGTGAAATAAATGTTTCGACCCACTCTTCCAGATTACATTTATTGATGGGAATACGTATGGGTTGCGGGTTGAACTGTCGGATGAGCTCCTCAATCTTCTCTGTCATAAAAAATGGATGTTATACCTCTATAATTTTTCCTCTTAATTCACTTTCCGGTGCCTTCTACCCCTTTCGATATGATTGAATGGGGCCGTCTCGAGAAAAAGGATGACTGACACTAAATAAAGAAAAACGAGACCCTCGCAAGAGATATCTCGTTTTTCATCTCATCTACTATTTTCTTTGAGTGCTTCGAAGATAAGTTTTTCGAGCTCTTCAGCCAATTCGGGATTATCTTTGATGGTTGCCTTTGCCGCATCACGCCCCTGACCAAGTTTGGTGTCGTTATAACTATACCAGGAGCCGCTTTTTTTGATGATCCCCAAATCGGAGCCCAGATCAATGATTTCACCGGTACGTGAAATGCCTTCACCATACATAATGTCGAATTCCGCCTTACGGAAGGGAGGAGCCAGTTTGTTTTTGACTACCCTCACGCGAGTGGGCTTTCCGATTTGTTCTTCGCCATCCTTGATGGCAGTTCCGCTCCCTCGGATATCTAAACGTACCGAGGCATAGAATTTCAAAGCATTCCCACCGGTTGTTGTTTCCGGATTACCAAACATCACCCCGATTTTCTCACGTAACTGATTGATGAAGACACAAGTTGTGTTTGTCTTGCTGATGGCTGAAGTGAGCTTCCTGAGTGCCTGTGACATCAACCGTGCCTGTAATCCCACGTTGGAATCTCCCATTTCACCTTCTATCTCCTTTTTGGGAGTAAGTGCCGCCACCGAGTCGATGACAATAATATCTACCGCCGAAGAGCGGATCAACTGCTCCGCAATCTCTAATGC
>JAAYFR010000430.1 GCA_012728155.1 Bacteroidales bacterium
ACCAAACATGCATTGATCCATTCAAACGAAGAATGGGAAGAGCTGTTGGCCTATTCTTTCGATCAGATTGATTATTCAAGACTGAGCGAGCTGGTTGTCCGTTCCGTAAAAATCAAACAAGATGTGGTAGAAAAAGACCCATTCGAAAGAAATATCCGAAAAGCATTGAATTTCGGACATACGACCGCCCACGCTTTCGAGAGCTTTGCCATGCACAGTGAAAAACCTGTGCCTCATGGTTATGCCGTGGCATGGGGGATGATTGTGGAACTTTGGCTTTCACACAGGCTATGTGGCTTTCCGAAAGAAAAATTACAACGAACCGTACGATTTATCCAAGAGCATTACGGAGCATTCCCTATCACGTGCGGCCATTATGAAACATTATATGAAATAGCCCGGCACGACAAGAAAAATATTGGCAACACCATCCATTTCACCCTATTAAGCGATATAGGGGAACTACAAATCGACCAGACAGCTGAGAAAGAATTGCTGTTTGAAGCATTCGATTTCTATAGGGATTCGGTGGGATTGTAATATTACATTATTCTTCTGACAATAGTTTTTACAACTATTAGTGTTTCCTTATAGAGGAGCGTAGAATTGAAAATCAATAATTTTAATCATGAATCGAAGAGCGATTTATATTGTCATACTCTTGTTCTCTCTAATATCCGTTTTTATTTTTTGCAATAGAAAGGAAACGGTAATGCAAAAAGAGACATTCCGGGGAGTGGTCCTGTATCCGAGTGATATACGTTCGCTTGGAGCTGACAAGCTTATCCACATCCTGAAAAAAGCGGATATTAATTTGATTGGCATTCACTCCAATACCCTTACAGAAAATTTGGATAGCTTGAAGATATATCTTGAAAGTGCCGATGGACGGTTGTTGATTGACCTATGTAAAGAGAATAACATAGATGTGGAATATGAATGCCACGTGCTACAGGAGATCCTTCCCCGTTCACTATTCAATGAGCATCCCGAATATTTCCGTGTAGACAGCAATGGAGTACGCACGAATGATCTCAACATCTGTTTTTCCTCAGAGGAAGCATGGATTACCATTGAAAAAAATGTGACAGAATTGGTCACATGGATGAAACCGACAACCAACCGTTATTTCTTTTGGATTGATGATTCATACGACGGATTTTGCAATTGTGACAAATGTAAACCCTTCTCGCCAAGCGACCAGGCATTGATTTATGAAAACAGAATGTTGGAAATTATTCGAAGAGTTAACCCGGATGCTACGTTGGCTCACTTGGCCTATGCGAGTACCTTAGATGCACCCAAAACAGTAAAACCGGAGGAAGGGATATTTCTAGAGTTTGCTCCAATAGGTCGGAACTATGAGAATCCTTTACCATCAGAGCAATACAATGCATTGAAAACAAACTTGGAAATTTTTCCAAAAGAGACTGCACATATTTTGGAATATTGGCTGGACGCCTCCATGTTCTCCGGTTGGAACAGAGATACATGGAACAAAATCCCATGGGATACCAATTTTTGTAAACGGGATATTGAACTATATCGGGATTTGGGAATCGAATCTTTTACTACATTTGCTACATGGATGTTCCACCAACGCTATTTTGAGCTATATGGGCAAGATGAAGCGATTGAAGTGGCAAGAGAATATGGTTCCATATTAAAAAGAGAGAAATAGATTAACAACACTCAATTCATTTACAGAAATGCGAAATATTTATTCTATCGTTATCCTGTTCATTACATTTTTGATTGTACAGGGATGCCGGCATACAGAACCGGATATATTACTCATTAATCGCTCTCCGTCTGAAATTATTTTGGATGGAGATATCGGGGAGATGGCATGGAATAATGCTACAACGGTTACCGGTTTTATTTCCCCATGGAAGCCCGCAACACAAGACAGTACGATTTTCCGTTGTTTTTGCTCTCCCGATCATTTCAATTTCTGCTTTGAAGTTGTCGACAGAAGTCTTACCATTTTGGACTATACAGATGAAATGACTGTTGCAGAAGGCGATCGGGTTGAATTGTTTTTCAGCCCTTCCGCCAAACTATCTCCCTATTACTGCATTGAAATAAATCCCCATGGATATATTCTTGATTATAAAGCACAATTCCATCGTCAATTTGATTTTTCCTGGAATTTCAGTAATCTGGCTGTCACAGGCAAGATTACATCAAACGGTTATATAGTGGAAGGACGTATTCCTATCTCCGAATTACAAACATTAGGCATTGATTTTAACAAGGAATTCTATCTGGGTATTTTCAGAGCTGATTTCAGAGAGGAAAATGAAAACTCAGCCATCTGGTATTCCTGGATAAATCCTCAAGTAAAAGAGGCTGATTTTCATATCCCTTCAGCCTTCGTAAAAAGTAAATTGAAACAATGATACAGCAATTATTATATTATCGCTACTTGCTTTGGATGAGAAGAAATGACACCTGTTTGGCTCTTATGTATATCAATTGAACCTCATAACTTCCCTTTTCATTGAGATCAGAGCACAGGCTTAATTGCAGATAGGGTGTCAAGACAGTTGGCAGCAGTTCCGATAGGGATGGAGTCGAGAAACTTTACGAAGAGGGGAGGAAATGGAATAATTCAACGAACCCTTTTTATCCTGTAAATTATAAAATTATAAAATTATGAGAACTTTGAGGACTTTGGGAACTTTGATTGCCGTCTTATGCTGCTTTTTACTTTCATGTAAAGAGGATCTTCCACAGCTCCCGGAACCACCGGAGCTCCCGGAGCTCCCGGAGCTCCCAAAGCCAACAATAGTAGTCCCCGATACTTTTATTGATCACGGTGTTACAGCCAACGCTGCCAATGCCAGGGGAATCGTGGCCACCACGGGAGAAAAAAATAGTAATGTATTCCTCGTTTGGCTGTTCGATCATACAGGAGGGTATGCATTGTTACATGTAAATACTGTCACAGGAAATTCAACGCAGATTCCAACACCGCATGAAACAGGAGGAGATTGTCCTTATTCTTCATTACTTTCCAAAAAAAACAGATACTATACGCTGTTTAACAGCCACTTCTCCGAATTCGATCCGGTAACCGAAAAATTCACATCTTGCATAAAGACAACACCAAAAATGGCAATGAGTATGACGGAAGACAGTTTAGGCAGAATCTGGGCAGCGACCTATCCTAATTCAGGCCTCATTTGTTTTGATCCGGAAAGCCGAAAAATTGTAGATTATGGTTCTGTTTACAAACAGAACTGGGCTCAATACCCACGGTATATTGCCGTGGGAACGGATGGCTACGTCTATATCGGAATCGGTGAGTCATATGATCAGATAATTGCCTACAACCCCTCAACGCGAATGGCCACACCACTAATTCAAGAAGGCGAACGCGCTAACGGGATAGCCTACGTCTATAAAGATAAAGACGGTAACGTATATGGACGGCCGGTGTCAGTAAAAGAGGACCTGTTTTATGAATTAAAAAATGGATCCATCAATAGCGGTCTGATTGCCAAAACGCCGGATCCTGAAAATATCATTACTGGTACACAGGCACTTTTTCATAAATCCTTTCCCAACGGTGATCAACTTATCAGTGTCAATCTGTTAACAGGAATTTACAGCATCAGAACAAATGGCTCCACGGCGCAAAAAAACTTTAGTTACAGAAGCGAAGGGCCATGGACATTGGGTGCGATAACAGCACCGGGAAACTTAATATTTGGTGGTACAAGTTTTCCAATGCGGTATTTTGTTTATGACACGAAAAATTTCATTATGAGCGATGCAAGTGCTGTGGGGCAGTTAAACGCTTTATTGAGAGTTGGTGACAAAGTTTATGCCGGCAGCTATCCAACGGGTTCACTTCTGGAGTATTCATTTACGCAAACGCCCGTAGTGGGTACAAGAAATATTACTGTGATAAATCTCGCATCCCTCTCCACAGATATTCACCGTCCTCACCGTCTTTTTTACCATGCCAATAGTGAGCATGTAATTATGGGTGGTACTCCTGATTATGGATTGACAGGCGGCGGGCTATACTTATGGGACACACAAAATAAAACAGGTGTTTTATTGAAACATACAGAGCTCATCCCGAATCAGTCCACTATGTCAATGGCTGATTTTGAGGGGAATCTTATATTAGGAGGTACCACCATTGCACCTGGAACAGGGGGTATTACAATTGCCAAAGAAGCTGAACTATATTTGCTAGATGTTGTAAGCAGAAAAATTGAATGGAGATCTGTAGCTATTCAGGGCGCAACAGAATACACCGATCTGTGTAATGGGAAAGACGGTATTGTGTACGGTTTTGTCAATAAGAGTACGTTTTTTGCCTTCGACAGTAAAACCAAAACAATTATAAAAACGCAAAATACCAATAGTAGCTTTGGGAACACTACAGGAAATCAAAGCCCATGCGTTTTCGTGAAAGATGATGAAGGAAATATTTATGTCTTATTTCAAAAGAAAATAGGAAAGATAGATCAGGACAAACACGTCGTTACTTCATTTCTTACATCTCCTGTATCCATAGAAGCAGGCGGAGCTTATTTGAATAATTCTATCTACTTCATAAGCGGGTCGCACCTTTATAGCTATAGGTTCCCTCTCTATATTCAGCAAAATTGATATTTAATTTCTCCGTTGTCACGTCTAAAAGTTGAATCTTAAACCAAACATCTCAAATAACCGACAAAATCCCGGATATCCTCATCAGTGGTGTCCCGGTGGCGAAGTCAGGACTGCCCTTTTCATTGAAACCAGAGAAAAGGCTTACTTGCGCACAGAGTGTCAATCTTTTGCCATGAAGTGATTTTTTTCTTTACCTTAGTAGCGACAAATGAGATCTTTTTTGTATTTTTGGTTTACATCTGTTGGGGAAATGATTATTTATTGGAGGTTTTTTTAAGTGCCCTGAAAATAAATGTTTTTACCTGACACATGAATTTATTG
>JAAYFR010000431.1 GCA_012728155.1 Bacteroidales bacterium
AGCCTCAATGGTAAAGAACCAACAACATATTACTATCGGTCTGCCAGGTATCCTTTTCGGCAGTTTTGGTTACTTATATGTTCATTTCAGGCACTCATGGCTGTTGTATCACAAATATAGGAATTAAAACGGTAAAGCTGTTAAAAAAAGTTTCCGAAATAGCTGAAGATTGAATATTCCTGCCGGGTAACCTTTCAAAGCTGCTTTTGGAATTAATCGCAGAAAGCGTTCTTTTTCAATCAAATTATAAAGTTTCAGACATAACTTGACAGACCTATGAGTTAATTTTGTATTTTTCGAAATTAGCTTATTTAATTTATAAATTTAATGCCATATGTACTTCATTGATTATTCAACTTTGGAAGAGAAAATATTTAACAACGTGAGAAAGTATTTCGAAAAACTTACTCCGATCGCTAGCGATGATTACAATAATGCATTTTCTGATGTGATCGCCCAGTATGGATGTGGAGGCGAAGATTATTTGATTGCAGAATATCTGTTCTCTGATTTGATTGAGGCACAAACCGAATTGGCTTTTGAGAAAATGCCGGTTGAAGAGCAAAAAGAAATAAGGGAGTTCTACGAGAAACATTTCCTCGATAATTCTTTCTACGATGAAGAGCAGGAAGAATTTAATTACTCAAACGAGGATCTGGCTTTATCTCTTTCCGATAGGTTTAAGGTATGGGTTTATGACAATTATTCAATCGATGATCTTTCAGACACTGAAGAAGAAGATGATGATGATGAAGATGAAGAAGATGATGAATTTGAGGAGGAAATTGAAAATTGAATTCTAACTGTCAAAACTGTTTATAATGACTGTGCAACTGGATAATAAAATTATTTACAAAGGGGAATCCTATTTTACTTATAGCGATCCACTTGCCGTCTATCTCTCCGAACAAGGAATTAAAGTTATATCAGATTGCTCTGCCTGTTGGAGCGGTTACGTGGGCACATGGGAGATTGTCGGTTCGAAACTTTTCATCGCCAAGATTGAACCATTTTTTCTGGATGAAGCAGATGAGAAGAAAATCAGGATGGAATCTTTATTTCCGTGTCAAGAGCGTGTATTCGCTGACTGGTATACCGGTGAAATTCATATTGGCTTGGGTAAGGTGCTTTATTACACCAATGTTTTTCAAACACCTATTTGCGAAGAAGACCTCTACATTCAGATTGAAAATGGCATTGAAGTAGGGGCCAGAATTGAGGATAACAGGAACAAACCCATCATCGAAGATTTTCAGAGTTTATTAGTGAAAGCGAAGACGATTAGTTGCAATAATTTCAATTCAATAACTGTCAGATTAAATCAAAACTAATTCAATTCATATTAATCACATTGAATTCCCGGAGAGTTTATTGTAAATAGCACTTCGGATATCCTTGTCCTTTTCTTCAACATCATTTAAAGGACGAGGAACAAAAAGTTTTATAAGCTCTAATTTGAGTTTTGCTCGTTTATCTGCTTCTTCTATCGCATCAATATCAGTAAATATATCTTTGATGAACCTATCATTTGCAACATTGTCATAGATGAATGTCCTAACATCAAAAGAAAACCTGTTTTTTGATCCTTTAGGACGTCCGTTTGGGTTATTGGTTACACCTTTTGGTAAGCCTCTCTTTTCAGCCATAATGAACAACTTTTTGTTTTAATACAAAGATTTACAAAAAGAACGACATATCAAATAGCACCTGAACGAATTTAATTTTAACCAATGAAGTACAGTCTTGCTTAATTATCATTGAGCAGAAACTAGGCTTGCATTTATCTTATCGACAATCTCATCAAAATCTTCAGGTTGCCTTTTGATGAAAGTGTCTTTAACTATCTTCGTCATCAGGTCCACATAGCAATTCCAGGGCCTTATCTTGCCAGGTCAACGGCGGAAAATAGGGAGATTTCCTGATTAATTTTTTAAGTTCGTTTCTGTCTGTTCGGGATTGAGCAAAATTGTTACACAAACCGCCAATATCTATTTCAGATTCATCTTTTCTTAAATCATAGAAAAGAGTTCCAGTAATTTCCAGCTCTGTTGCCCAGGATAGAGGAACACTGTGATTGTCCAACATCATTGAGTAATCACCCCTTATCTCACTCACACCTGCTTCGTAGTAGCTTCCTTTCTCTTCATTGTTGTGGTTTCTTGCTCTGTTTCTACCACCATCTGAGGGTAATGTCGGGTTTAGCAACACTCTTGCTTTTACAACATCTCCTGTAAATATCCGATCCTCATTATCATCATAAAAGCCTGTGAAAATGCCGGCAAACAGAACCCTGACAATATATTCTCCGGTGTAATTCAGTAATTCTAGATCTTCATCAATATCCAATATGTCCGCGTTATGATCAGACTCAAATTGTTTGTCATTCGTTATTATGTACATAGAGTCATCTACAAAGAAAAATCGTCCAAGTCCTGTATATCCAAACTTGCCGTTAAAATCAATGTACCGGACTTTAATTGAATGATTTTTTGTCCTTAGCCCACCATTTGCAATTTCAAAGAGATGTGAGTTGCAAAATTCTTTTATTGATTCTAAGTTTTTCAATTTTGAGAAGTCATAATCCTGTTTACTATCCATGGTCCTATGTTTTACTTTAACTATTCGATTCTATGATTTTAGGAATCAATAAAACGAAGATAATTATTTAACTGG
>JAAYFR010000432.1 GCA_012728155.1 Bacteroidales bacterium
AGTCTGCACTGCGGGTGGAGGTGAAAAGGAGCAAGGAAGAGATTGCACTGCTCGACAAGGAACTCGAAGACAAAATCAAATCATACGACAAGATGGTCAGCATGTGGACGGAATTCGACCCCACCCTGCTACGCGTGAAGGAGGTACACCTCTCAAAGAGGAAGATCGCCGGCGTGCTCCTGCCGATGCTCGACAAGGTAGATTTCGAGATCCGCCCGTTCAGCCTCTTCAATCGCCCGAAATGGTTCCTCGACGGGGTAAAGACCCTCGAAGGATTGGCCGAGATCGGTATCCGCCGCGATTTCCAGGAGATACGGCTCTCCCGGCTCGAATATGCGCGAAAGAAAACCACCCAGAAGGTCAACCTCTTCGAGAAGGTACAAATCCCCGGCTATCAGGAAGCCATCCTGAAGATAAAACGCTATCTCGAAGATGAGGAGAACCTCTCCAAATCATCACAGAAGATCATGCGTGCCCATCAGGAACAACGTAGAGAACAGGAGGGAAGCGTATGGTAGCGACAATGAAAAAATTTGTTTTTATCTCTTTCCATAAGGATTACGACCGATTCCTGCATGCACTGCGCGACATGGGGATGATCCATGTGGTGGAGCAGGAGAATAGGATGATCGATGAAGAGCAGTTGCAAGATCATCTCGCCGAAGCCAAACGGTTGGATGAATCGATCAAGAAACTCAAACAGGCGCGCGACAAGAAAAATCCCGCCCCATTCCTCGATATCGATATCACACGGGGGATGGATATCCCTGCAGAGATAGAGAAGATCGACAATCGAAAATCGACACTCCACCAACAGCTGCAGGTCAGCCTCAAAGAACGCGATAACTTGCTCCCCTGGGGGAACTTCGATCCGGAGAATATCCACAAACTACAAAAAGCAGGATACCACCTCCGTTTCTTTATCGTGCCCGATAAGGAGTATGACCCCGAATGGGAAACGAAATACAACGCCATCGTCATTCATAAGGAGACATCCAAAACCTATTTTGTGACGGTGACGAAAGGTGCAGAAGTGGCCGACGACCTACAGCTGGAGGAGATGAAAATTCCCGAGGTATCGTTAGAATCGCTCGCCAACCTGATCGACTCGCTGGATGAGAAGATCGCTGAGCAGAACAGTGCCTTAAAAACACTTGCAACCGAGATCCCATCTGCCGAAGCGGCATTGAAATCGCTCGAGTCGGAGATCTTCTTCACAAAAGTAGCCCGTAGCGCCACACCTGCGGCAGAAGAGAAGCTGCTGTTGCTGCAGGGATGGGCGCCGGAAGAGAATGTGGAGGAGATCACCCGCTACCTGGAGTCGCAAGATGTCTATTATCAGCTCTCCGATCCAACACCGGAAGACGACGTGCCGATCAAGTTCAAGAACAACCGCTTTATGCGCCTCTTCGAACCGATCGCCGAACTCTATATGTTGCCCAAATACAACGAGATCGACCTCACACCCTTCTTCGCTCCTTTCTATATGATCTTCTTCGGATTATCGCTGGGCGATATCGGTTACGGAACCCTCCTCTTTGTAGGAGCTACATTGGTAAGGATTTTCGGAAAACAGAAAATCTCGAAGACGATGCGGGGGATGCTTGCATTGGTACAGATACTGGGCGTCTCCACCATGGTGTGTGGCCTGCTGACCGGTGGTTTTTTCGGATTCAATATCTACGAAACCCATATCACCCTCTTCCAGAAACTGAAGGAGCAGATCTTTTTCGATAACGAGCAGATGTTTATGCTGTCTCTCCTATTAGGGGTCGTGCAGATCATGTTCGCCATGTTCCTGAAGATCATCAACCGCGTCAAGCAGTTCGGATGGATGCAGACACTCTCCACCATCGGCTGGTTCGTCCTGCTCCTGAGTGTGATCGTGGCCTACCTGCTGCCTGCATGGATGCCGATGGGAGGAACGCTGCATCTTATCGTAATGGGACTTGCAGCCATCCTGATCTTCTTCCTCAACTCGCCGGGAAAGAACCCCTTTTTAAATCTGGGGCTCGGCCTGTGGGACACCTACAATATGGCGACCGGCCTGCTGGGTGACATATTGTCATACGTACGACTCTTCGCGCTGGGCCTCTCCGGTGGTATCTTAGCAAGTGTGTTCAACAGCTTGGCACTGGGACTGAAGCCGGACAACCTGATCGGCGGATCGATCGTCTTCCTGCTGATCTTCCTCTTCGGACATGCCATCAACATGTTTATGAACGTGCTTGGCGCCTTCGTACACCCGCTGCGTCTTACCTTCGTGGAGTTCTACAAAAATGCCGAATTTGAGGGAGGAGGCAAGAAATACAACCCGTTCAAAAAATAGAGACAAACAAGATATAGAGGAGAAAAATCAAATCAATCACAAACAATAAAAAATTATGGACACCAATTTATTAATCGCCTACTTAGGCATCGGACTTATGATTGCGCTTTCGGGAATTGGCAGCTCTTATGGAGTAACTATTGCCGGAAATGCAGCTATCGGAGCACTCAAGAAAGACAGTAGCAAATTCGGGAACTTCCTCGTGTTGACCGCACTTCCCGGCACACAGGGATTGTATGGCTTCGCCGGATATTTTATGTTTCAAAGTATCTTCAACATCCTGACCCCCGAAATCACCGCCATTCAGTCCGCCGCTGTTTTTGCCGCAGGACTCTCCATGGGGCTGGTAGGGTTGCTCTCCGCCATCCGTCAGGGTCAGGTTTGCGCCAACGGTATCGCCTCCATCGGCCAGGGGAATGATGTATTCGGAAATACGCTGATCCTCGCCGTTTTCCCCGAGTTGTACGCTATCGTGGCATTGGCCGGCGTATTCCTTATCGGTTCTGCCGTAGCTTAATGACCTGAAATCGAAAGAAACTCGATTAAAATAATAAAATCAATGAAAAGGCTGTCGCTCTCTGCGGCAGCTTTTTTCTTCTATGGATTTTGGTCGATTCCCTGCCGGTCGATACTGATATCTCTCATCGAAGCGGGATCCTCCACCGGCTCGAGATGGGTATGCACCGTCACCGGTTCATCAAAGAGATTGATAATGGTCTCTTCAATCTCGTCTGCACGGTCGTGCGCCTCTTTCACGGTCCACTTACCCGGCACCAACACATGCAGCGTAATGAATTTACGGCGACCGGCAGCACGGGTCAGCAACGAATGATATTCAATCTTTTGTTCCTTCAGTGAATCAAGATAGCCCATAATCTTCTCCAGATCTCCTTCAGGAATGGAGGCATCCATCAAACCGCTGGCAGAGCGGCTGATCAGCCTATATCCTATATAGATAATATGTATCGCCAAAACAATGGCAATGATGGGGTCGACAATCAACCAGCCGGTAAATTTCACCATCACAATAGCCACAATCACCCCTACCGAAGTCCACACATCGGCCAGCAAGTGCTTGCCATCTGCCTCCAACAACAGCGACTTTCTCTTTTTCCCATGATGAACCAATGTCACTCCCACTCCCAAATTGACCAACGAAGCCAATAATGAAAAGAGCAGACCGGTGTTGATATTCTCAATCGGCCGGGGATCGATCAATCGTGACACCGCCGACCAGATAATCGTAAAAGCAGCGATCAAGATCAGCGCCCCTTCCGCCGCACTCGAGAAATATTCCGCCTTACTATGCCCAAATTCATGCTCCTTATCCGCCGGTTTCTGTGATATAGTGAGCATCACCAACGCAAAGATCGCTGCGAACAGGTTCACAAACGACTCCAACGCATCCGACAGAAAACCCATCGAACCGGTCACATAGTAAGCATAAAACTTCAGAAGTATAGTGACTATCGCAGCGGCAATAGAGAGATATATAAACTTTCGGAGTGGATTCTCTTTCATTGTAGCCATATCTTTAATTGGAAACAAAAGTAATGATTTTTGATGCTTCTTCCGCTATATATTTGCCGGAAATATCAAAAGAGAAACAACTCGCCTCTTGGATATAGGCAAAAAATCAACTATTTTTGTATCGCCTAAAAAAGGATAGAATAAAAACAGGATAAGATTGTATGTTTGAAAATTTAAGTGAAAGACTGGAGAAGTCGTTCAAGATACTGAAGGGTCAAGGTAAGATTACCGAAATCAACGTTGCCGAGACATTGAAAGATGTGCGTCGTGCACTGTTGGATGCCGACGTCAACTTTAAAACTGCCAAGGAATTCACCGATAGGGTGAAGGAGAAGGCGATGGGACAGGATGTGCTCAACGCCGTGAAGCCGGAGCAGATGATGGTGAAGATCGTGCACGACGAGCTCGCCACCCTGATGGGAGGTAGCGCTGCCGAATTCAATATCAAGGGGAATCCGGCCATTATCCTGATGTCCGGTCTGCAGGGATCGGGAAAGACCACCTTCTCCGGCAAGCTGGCCAACATGCTCAAAAACAAACGGGGAAAAAACCCGTTGCTGGTCGCCGGCGACGTCTACCGTCCCGCCGCCATTGAACAGTTGAAAGTGTTGGGCGAGCAGATCGGTGTATCGGTATATGCCGAAGAGGAGAACAAAAACCCTGTCAAGATCGCCCAGAACGCCATCCAATATGCCCGTCAGCATGGCAAAGACCTGATCATCATCGACACCGCCGGGCGTCTCGCTATCGACGAGGAGATGATGAAGGAGATCGAATCGATCAAAAAAGCGGTCAATCCGCAGGAGACCCTCTTCGTGGTCGACTCCATGACCGGTCAGGATGCAGTGAATACCGCCAAGGAATTCAACCAGCGGCTCGACTTCAACGGTGTGGTACTGACCAAGCTCGATGGTGATACCCGGGGTGGCGCGGCCCTCTCTATCCGCTCGGTGGTAGATAAGCCGATCAAATTTGTCGGTACCGGCGAGAAGTTAGATGCCATCGACCTGTTTCACCCCGAGCGTATGGCGGACCGTATCCTCGGCATGGGTGACATTGTCTCCCTGGTGGAAAAGGCACAAGAGCAATACGACGAGGAGGAGGCACGCCGCCTGCAGAAGAAGATCGCCAAGAACCAGTTCGATTTCAACGACTTCATCGCCCAGATCCAGCAGATCAAGAAGATGGGTAACCTGAAAGATCTGGCATCGATGATCCCCGGCGTGGGCAAACAGATCAAGGAACTGGATATCGATGACGATGCGTTCGAAGGTATCGAAGCCATTATCCGGTCGATGACTCCGCAGGAACGGAGCAACCCCGAAATACTGAACGGAAGCCGCCGTGCCCGTATCGCCAAAGGTAGCGGCACCAACGTGCAGGAGGTGAACAAGCTCCTCAAACAGTTCGACGAGACCCGCAAGATGATGCGCATGATGACCTCCGGCGGGGGACGCCAGGCCGTGCGGAATATGAAACGGAGATAGGTGAAGTGATGATTCCGATAAATCGGAACGACTTGTCCCGTCCTATCGGGAAGTAATGACAATCAAAGTGTAGCGAAAAAACTATGAAATTAATTGACGGAAAAGCGGTAGCCGCACAGATAAAGAAGGAGATCGCCGACGAGGTGGCGCACATTAAGGCGACGGGTGGCAAAACACCACATCTTGCCGCCATATTGGTCGGCCACGACGGAGGCAGCGAGACCTACGTAGCCAACAAGGTGAAATCGTGTGAAGAGGTGGGATTCCACTCCACCCTGATCCGTTATGAGGATGATGTCACCGAGGAAGAGCTGCTTGCCTCTGTAGAGCGGCTCAATAACGATGCCGATATCGATGGATTTATCGTACAGTTGCCCCTCCCGAAGCATATCTCGGAGGCGAAGGTGACCGAAGCGATCGATTACCGCAAGGATGTGGATGGCTTCCATCC
>JAAYFR010000048.1 GCA_012728155.1 Bacteroidales bacterium
GCTGGCTCTTCTCTTTGCAGTCATGGCTTTCTTTGGACTTCAAAACAGTTGGGTGCCGTTTGCTTTTCTTACCGGCGGTTTTTTCTCGGGATTGGCGGGTTTCTTCGGAATGAAGACGGCTACCTACGCTTCTGCCAGGACAGCCAATGCTGTACGCCGTTCACTGAATAGCGGACTACAGATCGCTTTCCGTTCAGGCGCCGTGATGGGGCTTGTGGTAGTGGGACTGGCGTTATTGGATATCTCGGCGTGGTACCTTATATTGGATCATTTTGTGGAGGATGCCGATGCCGGACATAAGTTGATCATGATCACCACCACCATGCTTACCTTCGGAATGGGGGCCTCTACGCAGGCGCTGTTTGCCCGTGTGGGAGGTGGAATCTATACCAAAGCGGCCGATGTGGGTGCCGACTTGGTGGGAAAAGTGGAAGCCAGTATTCCGGAAGATGATCCGCGTAATCCGGCAACGATTGCAGATAACGTGGGCGATAACGTGGGTGATGTGGCAGGTATGGGTGCCGACCTCTATGAGTCCTATTGTGGCTCTATACTTTCTACCGCGGCATTGGGTGCCTCGGCTTTTATCATGGTGCCTTCGATGCAGAAAAATGCGGTATTTGCACCTATGATTATTGCTGCTATCGGGGTATTTCTCTCTATCCTGGGTATCTTTTTGGTGAGGACCAAAGAGAATGCTTCGGTAAAAGAATTGATGGCTTCCCTTAACAGAGGAGTGAATGTGAGTGCGGTACTGATCGCCGGTTCTACATTTGCCATCTTATACCTCCTGGGGTTCAGTAACTGGGTTGGGTTGTCTTTCTCTGTGATTGCCGGTCTCCTTGCCGGAATTGTCATCGGACAGGGGACTGAATATTTTACTTCACCCTCCTACAAACCAACAAGAGGTATTGCCAACAGTGCCCAGACCGGTCCCGCTACGGTTATTATCTCCGGGATGGGAACAGGATTTGTATCTACGGTAGTACCGGTGGTGACCATTGTACTGGCTATTGTGATCTCTTATCTCTCTGCTATCCGTTTCGATGTGCAGAATATGGTTTCTGCAGGAAATCTGAGTATGGGACTATATGGTATTGCAATTGCCGCGGTGGGTATGCTCTCTACCCTGGGGATAACCTTGGCGACCGATGCGTATGGCCCCATCGCCGATAACGCCGGTGGAAATGCCGAGATGAGTGGATTGGAACCGGAAGTGAGAAAACGTACCGATGCATTGGATGCGTTGGGGAATACTACTGCCGCTACGGGTAAAGGGTTTGCTATCGGATCGGCGGCATTGACCGGATTGGCGTTGCTGGCATCCTATATGGAGGAGATCAGGATCGGGATGCTCCGATTGGGAAATGATGTGCTCGAATTTGCGAATGGCGATACCGTGGAGGTGGCGAAAGCCAGCTTTGTGGACTTTATGAATTATTATCAGGTTACATTGATGAATCCCAAGGTGCTGTCTGGTATTTTCCTTGGATCGATGATGGCGTTCCTTTTCTGCGGGCTGACCATGAATGCTGTGGGAAGAGCTGCGCAGAAGATGGTGGAAGAGGTGCGTCGCCAGTTCCGTGAGATAAAGGGGATCATGACTGGGGAAACGACACCCGACTATGCCCGTTGTGTGGAAATTTCTACCAAAGGTGCCCAGCGGGAGATGTTGCTGCCTTCGCTATTGGCTATTATCATACCCATACTGACCGGTCTGATCTTTGGGGTATCCGGAGTGATGGGACTGTTGGCAGGTGGTCTGGGTGCCGGTTTTGTGCTGGCGGTCTTTATGGCCAATTCTGGTGGCGCATGGGATAATGCGAAGAAATATATCGAAGAGGGCCACTTGGGCGGAAAAGGAAGCGTAGCACACAAGGCTACTGTGGTGGGTGATACGGTGGGTGATCCGTTTAAAGATACCTCCGGTCCCTCTTTGAATATCCTGATCAAGCTGATGAGTATGGTGGCCATCGTGATGGCCGGTCTGACGGCTGCATGGAGCCTTTTGTAATCTTCTGTGTATCGCTATTTTAGTGTTTATTATTAGTTGATATACTTCCTGATATGGCAATATTTTGTATTTTTGTGAAATATAAGTGTGGTATTATTAACTTCTAAATATAAATTAATTATGAGCTTTCTCACGAACGACAAATTAACGATTGTAGGTGCTGCAGGTATGATCGGTTCCAATATGGTGCAAACTGCTGCCATGATGCGTTTAACGCCCAATATCTGCCTTTACGATCCGTTTGCATTGGGCCTCGAAGGGGTGGTGGAAGAGATGCGTCACTGCGGTTTCGAAGGGATAAACTTCACCTATTCCACCGATGTGGAAGAGGCATTCACCGGCTCCAAATATATGATCTCTTCAGGGGGTGCACCCCGCAAGGATGGTATGACCCGTGAAGACTTGCTGAAAGGAAATGCGGAAATCGCAGCACAACTGGGAAAAGATATCAAGGCATATTGCCCCGACCTGCAACACTTGACCATCATTTTTAATCCGGCCGATATTACCGGTCTGGTAGCACTGATCTATTCAGGATTGAAGCCATCGCAGGTGACTACGTTGGCGGCGCTGGACAGCACTCGTCTGCAAAGCGAATTGGCAAAGCATTTCGGTGTGGAGCAGAGCAAGGTGACCGGTGCCCGCACTTATGGCGGACATGGAGAACAGATGGCTGTCTTCGCTTCTACTGCCAAAGTGGATGGAAAGCCGCTTAGCGAACTTATCGGGACCGATGCACTTTCTAACGAAGCATGGGCAGAATTGAAGACCCGCGTCACCAAAGGGGGAGCCAATATCATTAAACTGCGTGGCCGTTCTTCTTTCCAGAGCCCCTCTTACGCCTCGGTGGAGATGATCCGCGCTGCCATGGGTGGCGCTGCTTTCCGTTGGCCGGCAGGATGCTATGTGAACATCCCCGGATTCGAACATATCATGATGGCGATGGAGACAACCCTCGATAAGAACGGTGTCTCGTTTGGCGAAGTGAAAGGTAGCGATGCCGAAATTGCTGAACTGAAACAGAGTTACGGCCACTTGGTGAAACTGCGCGACGAAGTGATTGCCATGGGAATTATCCCCGCAGTAGATCAGTGGAACAGCGTAAATCCGAATTTGTAGGAATCAGCAAGCTAAGTCAAGAAATACAATATTAATAAAAACCGGCTCTGCAAAGGGTCGGTTTTTTGCGATATACAGGTTTTATCTCCCCTGTTGCGCAAACGAAAATGCTTCAATCCCGATAAAGCAGCTTTACCAGGAATAATTATATCATTGAGATAGCAGATAGAGATAATAAGCTAAATCTATATACAATTTAAGCCTACGCAAAAAATATCTTACGCTTCTCCTCGAATCATGGTGAGTAGCATCTTAAAGCGCTCAACAGCTGTAAGGGCATGTGGCACGTTGGCCGGCATAATAATGGAGTCTCCTCTCTTTAAAAGATGAGGTTCTCCGCCAATCCGTATCTCCGCCTCTCCGTCTAATATCTGCACGAAAGCGTCGTAGTTCGCGGTATGCTCGGTCAACCCCTGCTCTTTGTCGAAAGAGAAGATGGTGATATTCCCTGCCTTGTTTTTTGTAACCTGTTTGCTGACTACTCCGCCCGAAGCATAATCTATCGATTTCTCCAGAGCGATCACTGTCGATTTTTCGTATGTTGCCATAATCGTTGTTTTTAATTGTTACTTGTTATGGGTGTTGGATATCTTCTGATTGCTCTGTGTACAATAGTGGTATACAGGTTGATTCTAAAAAAACATCCTATCCCATTGCAAAGATACTATTTAGAATAACTATAAATTGTAACCAGAGTTACAAAAGGGGAGACTTGGCTTGCTTTCGATGCATTCCCCTTCCCGAACAAGAGAGAAGGACTCGGGCAATCAGTGGGTCGAAAGCCGGAGCAACATTGAAGAATTATGGATTGATCGGCCCGGAATATATATCAATTTCAAATATAAATGATTCAAATATAGTTGTTTGACGTAAGTGACGTGCATATGACATAAAAATGACGTTGTAGAAAACAAGATTTTATACTTACTTTTGTGTTGGTTCAAATAAGATTATAACGAAAGCCGAATGGCAAGTCGAGCTTGTTTGAACTTGCCTGAAGCGCATCTTATACTCTACAAATAAAATGAAAAATAGGGAATTAGCACAATAAATTAAGACTTTGAGAAACAGAAAGGGGTTTTCTCAGGAAGAATTATCCGAAAAAACGGGATTGAGTTTACGTACAATCCAACGAATCGAAAATGGAGAAACAGAACCGAGGGGGGATTCTCTTAAAAGACTTGCATTGGTATTTGATGTGCCGGTGGATGAGATTGTAGATTGGACAGTACGAGAAGACAAAGGTTTTTTAATAAGTCTGAATCTTTCGGCCTTGAGTTTTATTTTCTTTCCCCTATTAGGTATTTTGGTACCATTGATAATTTGGATATCAAAAAAGGACAAAATACAAAATATAAATGCGATAGCCAAAAGCTTATTAAATTTTCAAATTACTTGGACAATACTGTTTTTCATTGGATATATTGGAATTATAATATTCATGACTGTAAATAGTTTGGATGCGGTTATGCCTGGTGATGTTTCCCCCTCAGCAGTTGCGGCCTGGACAAGGAGTCGATTGCTTATGATTATGCTCTTCTGGGGAGTGATGTACCTGTATAATCTGATTTTTATTATTGTGAATTCAGTGCGGATTAATAATGGTCTCAAAGTTCGCTACTACCCTCAAATCCGATTTTTGAGGAGATGAAAAAATCATATAGATCTATAAGTTTTTATACAGTCAACTCTTTCTTTTGTCTCGAGAGAGTTGCTCAGATTCTTAGTTGCCGATTAATTGATGCGTGAAATGAGTAACATACCGAGATCGTATATTGCGCTTGTGGCTGTTCTAACATTAAGCTCATGTAAAAGAAAGTTTTCTTGCATGGTAACTGTCAAAGGAGCAGTAGCGCAATTTTTTGAAATTGGCTTGCCACGACGGCTATGACTCATTCCCGTGGGAACATCTCCAAGTTCTCGAACCAAATTACATGGTCCCGGAAATATTTTGATCAATTTCACCTCTTTTTATGCATTCAACAGTGCCTTCATATCTTCATCCACGGTGGTAATGCCTGTTAATCCGAAGTTGTTGACCAGTACATTGAGCACGTTGGGAGAGAGAAATGCCGGCAGGGTGGGGCCTAAGTGGATATTCTTCACGCCAAGTGAAAGCAGTGCCAGCAATACAATCACCGCTTTCTGCTCATACCAGGCAATGTTATAGGCAATGGGGAGATCGTTCAGGTCATCGAGGCCAAAAGCCTCTTTCAGTGCCAATGCAATCTTGATCAATGAGTAGCTGTCGTTACATTGTCCGGCATCCAGCACACGGGGAATGCCGTTGATATCGCCCAGAGGTAGTTTGTTGTATCGGTATTTGGCACATCCGGCAGTAAGGATTACCGTATCTTTGGGCAGTTTTTCCGCAAATTCGGTGTAATAGTTGCGTCCTTTCAGGCGGCCATCGCATCCTCCCATCACGAAAAACTTGCGGATAGCACCCGTTTTTACAGCATCTACCACCTTGTCGGCCAAGGAAATCACCTGGTTATGGGCAAATCCGCCGATGAGCTCTCCGCTCTCCATCTCTTTGGGTGGAGCACATTTTTTGGCATGTTCGATCAGTGAAGAGAAATCTTTGGGCTGTCCATCTTTTCGATCTTCAATATGTTTGAATCCTTCGAAACCGGAAGCGCCGGTGGTATATACCCTGTCGCCATAAGTGGAGTTTCTTCTGGGAGGTACGATACAGTTGGTGGTGAAGAGGACTACGCCATTGAAATTTTCGAAATCTTCAATCTGATGCCACCATGAGCTGCCGTAGTTACCTACGAAATGGTCGTATTTCTTGAATGCCGGGTAGTAGTTGGCCGGCAACATCTCACTATGGGT
This sequence comes from Bacteroidales bacterium, assembly GCA_012728155.1. Lineage (GTDB taxonomy): Bacteria > Bacteroidota > Bacteroidia > Bacteroidales > Dysgonomonadaceae > Proteiniphilum. The sequence goes on from JAAYFR010000048.1 coordinate 5,972, forward strand.
ATAGACATCCACTCCGGTACCTTCGGTCTGTTTCAACAACTCTTCCATATCTTTCATATCGTGTCCGCTGATCAGGATACCGGGATTGTTGCGAACGCCCAAGTTCACTTTTGTAATCTCCGGATGGCCGTAACTTGAGGTGTTTGCCTTGTCTAACAGCGACATCACCTCTACGCCATATTTACCGGTTTCCAGCACCAATGCGGTCAACTCTTCAACACTCAATGAGTCATCGGTTACCGCTACTAATGCCCGCTGCATAAAACCGTAAATTCCATCCTCTTCATAACCCAGGTTGAATGCATGTTCGGCATAGGCAGCCATCCCTTTTAATCCATATATGGTCAATTCGCGGAGCGAGCGGATATCTTCGTTTTCGGTGGATAGGATAGTCGTTCCCAGTGCTTTATCCGCCATCTCTTCTTCGGATTCACCCTGCCAGTGTGCACCGTCGAAAGTGATCCCTTCGATAGTACCACCTGCTGAAAGCAGTCGTTCCTTGGCACTATCTCTTAACTCATACGCCATCAGGATACGGGTAATAAACCGGCTTTTATCGAAATTGGCATTGGTGATGGTCATGAACAGACTATCGGTGATGAACTTATTGATCTGGGGGATTTCGATGTTCAACTCCCTTAAGCGGACGGTATAGTGAGAGATGCCTTTACAAAGAAATATCAACAGATCTTGCAGATTGGCCACATCGGCTGTTTTTCCGCAAACACCTTGAACGGTGCATCCTACGTTCTTACTTGTCTCTTGGCATTGGAAGCAAAACATTCTTTCCATATGATTCAGTGATTAATTTATACGGTTATTTGTCACAAAGGTATTGGGCTATATTGACAAAAAGTGTAACCATGGTTACATTCCTCTGTGATTAACCGATTTTAATAGTTGCGGAGTTGCTTTGTATTGGTTTTGACAAGATTGATTTATTTCTTCATCCGGATATCAATTCTTTTACAAATGTGGTCGGTTAAGAAAAAACTCGTAAATTTGTATCAAAACGATGAAAAGGTATGAGTAATCACAATATATCTTCCTGTCCGCTATTCTTTCGCCTCTCCGAAGAAGAGATAGATGGCATACTGGATCGCTCAGTTTCGGAAGTTCGGGAAGTGGATAAGGGGAATTATGTAGTCCGGCAGGGAGATACAGTCCATTCCCTTTATCTGCTGATAGATGGCTTGGTACGTACTGAGATGGTGACCAAGGAGGGGAATATATTGGAAATTGAGTTTATTGAACCGGTGAGGCCGTTGGCGCCCGCTTTTCTGGTTGCTGCCGAGAATTGCTATCCGGTGGATGTGATCACCGCCGCGAGAAGCACTTTTTATCTGATCCCCAAATCGAAGTGGATGAAGGAGATGATGCAGAATGAGGTGCTCATGGCCAATTTCATGAGAGTCAACTCCAATATGACAGTTTTCCTCTCTAAGAAGGTGCAGATGATCTCTATCAAAAGCCTGAAAGGGAAATTATCACTCTATATACTCGAAAAGACAACGCCGCAGAATAATTCTTTCATATTGAGACGCACCCAGACCCAATTGGCCGAATATTTTGGTGTGCAGCGCCCCTCTTTGGCGCGTACGCTGGGGGAGATGATTAGGGAGGGTATGATCTCCCTCTATAAAAGAGAATTGAAAGTATTGGACAGGAAAAAATTGGAAGAGCTGGTTTGATCTATTTTCTCTTTTTCATATATTTTTCCGTTAATAATGAAGTTATTGATAATAAAAGCATATATTTGCAGTAGAATCCAAACTATTCATTATCATATTATCTAAAAGTCATGAGCAATCAATTAACAAGAAGAAAATTTCTTAAAACAGCGGCTGTAGGTGCTGTTGGAGTGGCTGTATTCCCACAATTTCTTACCTCGTGTAAGCAAAATAAGGGTGCAGGAGTGGATGATGGAATCATTCGTCTCGGTTTTATTGGATTGGGACAGCAGGCAATGTATCTGTTGAGTGGATTTATCGGTATTCCTGATGTGCAGGTGGTAGCCGGAAGTGATGTGTATGGTATCAAGAGGGAGCGTTTCTTACAACGTGTAAATAAGTATTATGCCGAGAATCAGTCGGAAGTACCCGTAGAGGTGTATGAAAATTACAAAGAGCTGATTGCACGTGCGGATATCGATGCGGTGGTAATTGCTACGCCCGACCACTGGCATGCATTTATGGCGATTGAGGCGTGCAAGGCCAAGAAGAATGTTTATCTGGAAAAACCGTTGACATTCACTATCAAAGAGGGACAAATGTTGAGAAAAGCTGTCCGTGACAATGGCGTGATCCTGGCTGTGGGTAGCCAGCAACGTTCCGATGCCAACTTCCAGCATGCGGTAAAAATAGTCCAGGAGGGAAAAATTGGAAAAATTGAACGGGTGAATGCTTATGTAGGAGCTCCTCCCACGCCGTATGACCTGCCCGAAGAACCGGTGCCGGCCGATCTGAACTGGCCATTGTGGTTAGGCCCGTCGGAGTATATACACTATAATGCGCAGTTGAATCCTCCTATCTCGCTCGACCCCGAACAGAATGAACAGTTCTGGGGCGCATGGCGCTGGTATAAGGAGCTGGGTGGTGGTTTCACTACCGACTGGGGTGCCCATATGTTCGATATTGCCCAGTGGGGACTTGGAATGGACAAAAGTGGTCCGGTTGAGATTATCCCGGCCGGGTATGAGGGTACCCAATATATGACGTTCAAATATGCTGATGGAGTGGTGATGACCGAGGAACCTTTTGATGAAAACAAGACCAAAGGGGTGAAATTCTGGGGTGATAAAGGGTGGATTGAAGTATCGAGAGGTCATTTTAAAGCTTCCGATGACAGCTTGCTCCCTCCGGTGGCTGAAAAAACGGAAGGTGCCTATGAAACAAAAATACCTCATCAGGTAAACTTCATCGAATCGATAAAGAATAATACAGATCCGGTGGTTCCCGTGGAAATAGGGCACAGTTCATGTACGGTCTGTACGCTGGGAAATATCGCCGATGATTTGGGACGTCCCATCAAATGGGATCCGGCCGCGGAGAAATTCGTGGATGATGCCGAGGCGACCGCACACCGGTTGTTCAATAAAACCTATTCGGAAGGATATATCCTTTAAAGCAAAGGCAGTAAGCCAAAAAAAGCTGCTTTTATCGGGCAGCTTTTTTTGCGACTTATTTGGGTAATTTTTACCACGTTCTTATCGATTGTTTTTTTAGTCCCGCACTTGCAGGATAATACCCAACTCATCCAACTGTTCCTGTTCCACACGGGAAGGAGCATCGATCATCATGTCGCGTCCGGCATTATTTTTCGGAAAGGCAATGCAATCGCGGATACTATCCAGTCCGGCGAAGATAGAGACAAACCTGTCCAGTCCGAAAGCGATTCCGCCGTGAGGGGGGGCACCATACTGGAAGGCATTCATCAGGAATCCGAATTGTTCCTGTGCCCGCTCTTCGGTGAAGCCGAGTACGGAGAACATCTTCTTTTGCAACCCACTGTCATGGATACGGATAGAACCTCCACCTATCTCCACTCCATTGATCACCATGTCGTAGGCATTGGCACGGACCGCTCCCGGATCGGTGTCGAGTAATGGAATATCTTCCGGTTTGGGTGACGTGAATGGGTGATGCTTTGCAAAAAAACGGTTTAACTCTTCATCTTTTTCCAATAACGGGAAATCTGTTACCCAGAGGCATTTATAATTGTTTTTATTCCTCAACCCCAAGCGGGTTCCCATCTCTAATCGCAGTTCGCACAACTGTTTCTGCGTCTTTTCGGTTTCACCGCCTAAAATCAAGATGAGATCACCGGGTTGGGCATCGCATCGCTCTGCCCATTTTTTAAGATCCTTTTCGGTGTAAAATTTATCTACGGACGATTTCAAAGAACCATCTTCATTATATCTTAGGTAGATCAATCCTTTAGCGCCGATCTGCGGCCGTTTTACGAAGTCAGTCAGTACGTCTAATTGCTTGCGGGTATAGTAGGCACACCCGTTTGCACAGATGGCGGCCACATATTCTGCCGAATCAAATACCACAAATTCACGGTCGACGGTCAGATCTTTTATCTCAGTAAGTGTCATTTCGAAGCGGGTATCCGGTTTATCCGATCCGGAGAGGCGCATGGCATCGGCATAGCTTATACGCGGAAAATCGGGAATCTCTATATCTTTGATCGTTTTGAAGAGATGTTTTGTCAATCCTTCAAAGATTTGCAACACATCCTCTTGGTTGACAAACGACATTTCACAGTCGATTTGGGTGAATTCCGGTTGTCGATCGGCTCTCAGATCCTCGTCGCGGAAGCATTTCACAATCTGGAAGTAGCGGTCGAATCCCGATACCATCAACAGCTGTTTGAAGAGCTGGGGTGATTGAGGTAGGGCGTAGAACTCACCTGGATTCATACGGGAAGGGACAATAAAATCACGTGCCCCTTCGGGTGTAGAGCCGATCAGTACCGGTGTCTCCACTTCCAGGAATCCTCTCTCGTCGAGGTAGCGGCGTGTCTCGAAAGCTATCTTGTGGCGCATTTCCAGGTTCTGACGTACCACATTGCGGCGCAGATCCAGATAGCGGTATTTCATCCGTAGCTCATCTCCACCATCCGTCTCCGTCTCGATAGTAAATGGAGGAGTCTTGGAAGCATTCAGTATGGTCAGCTTCGAGACGATGAGTTCGATATCTCCAGTGGGAATATTGGGATTTTTACTGCTGCGTTCTTTGACAGTTCCTGTAATTTGGATTACCCATTCGCGTCCCAGTTTATTGGCCTGATCGCAGAGATCGTGATCCTGTTCCTGGTTGAACGACAGTTGTGTGATACCATAACGGTCACGCAGGTCGATGAAGGTCATCCCTCCCATCTTGCGAATTTTGGATACCCAGCCGGCTAAAACCACCTCTCTCTCTACGTCGGCCAACCTCAGTTCGCCGCATGTGTTGCTTCTGTACATAAGATATTATCTCTTGTTTATGTTGCTCTAAATTCGACTGCAAATTTACACAATTCTTACGTGAATTACGTGGTTAAATAAAAAAACCGCTTAGATGTTGAGATTATCGGAAAATAGTTGTACTTTTGCATCCGATTTCGGGGTGTAGCACAGTCCGGTTAGTGTACCTGCTTTGGGAGCAGGGGGTCGCGAGTTCGAATCCCGCCACCCCGACGATTGATTATGAGGCGTTTATCAGAGTTTTCTGGTAAGCGCTTTTTATTGTTTGGATAAACAATGGGTAAACAAGGCTCACCGGCAAAACAAGGATGCTGAAATATTGTCTTGGCGATATCCAGAACCTTGTCCACACTCACATTTTCACCCGGTTCAACTGCTCCATCATATAAGGTCGACGTTTATAGGTCTGGCGGTATTGCGTCACCAATTGTTTGACGATAGCCGAACTGTCTTCGAACGATTTCATCCGTATCAGCATATCTGCAACCCTCTTGTAGGCCTCCTTGTCGGTAATCGTCGCTTGCTGCTGCACGTAGAGGTGGTATATGTTGAAAACCTCTTTGCCATAGTGTGGGCGAAGATATTTCTCATATTTCTTGATCGTCTCGATCCCTCTTTCCCGGCAAAGCCGCCACAGGTCGCCCCACATCTCGTGCTCCACGTAGATATCCGGTTTCAAGTCGCTATATCCCATGTATCTTCTGTCATCAAGATTCATTAATATCCATACAAGCATCTCCGGCCACTCTTCTTTCGGGGTGATTCTTTTGAGGGATTGGTAATGTTTTTGTTGCTCCTTGCCTGAAGTGAACTGTTCTTTGGTGAGTTGCATGATCTTTTTGTGGTCATTTAGCTGCTCATAAACTGAGAGGAGTTTTTCTCGCCATGCATACGATGTACCCCCATGCTGTTGTTTTTCTGCAATCTTTAGACCTTCGTCCAGCAGTTGAATGGCATCACCATACTGTTTGTCTTCAAGGAGACGCTGTAATTTGATTTTCCGGACTTCCGGGTAATAAAGAAATTCTTCGATGGTTTTGTCCGCTTCCGCATCGAGGTGGTGATCCTCCAATAACGTAATCTTTTCCAATACAGCCCGCTCCTTTTCATAATCCCTTCCGCCGGTTATCCGCTGTTCAATGAGATGGAGTATCCGGTCTAATCCTCCTTCCACTGTGGAAAAGTGACTCTCGAGAGCACCCAAAGAGGTGTTCAGCCCGACATATTCATGTTTGCTGTCATCGATCTCTTTTTCGTACCATGACAAAAGCGACTCTTTCTGCTCTTCGGAAAGTTTGCCTTCTTCCATCATCTCCTCCAGAATGTCGATAGCCTGATCGTAGATGACCTGCACATCCCCCTCATAATCGAAGTTTTCATCCCAGTGCTCAGGGATGGTCTCTATTAATTCCTTCGCGATGTGGATCGCCTCGTCCGTGTTGTCGTACTCGATGAAATAGCGGGCTTTATCCAATAGTTTCTCCAACTCTGTACTGACCTCTCCGGCATCAAACCCGTAATCATCAAAATCATCATAGTACCCTCTGTATCTGCCACGGGAACTTCTGCCACTACCTTTGCTGAAGGCTTTCCCGATGATTGTTGCATAATCCTCCTCCGGTTTTTTCTTCGTTTTATTCGACTTCGGTTTCGGGGAGAACTGCGCCAAAAAAGCGGTTTTAAATGCAGTGTCGTTTTCGGCATACTCCTTGATAAACTTGTCTAACTTCTCTTTGGATGTATGGGACAATATGTCATTCAGCATCTCGTTATGGCTCATTCTTTATGGTTTGTTTATTCTTGGTGAAATCAAACTCTTCCTTCTCTCGATTTTATGCAAATATATGTGATTCTAATGGGATGATCAAATGGTTATTCTCGTTAACTGCATTTGTAAGGTGTCAAATAGATAGAGATTCGGTTGTATATAAGGGTCGCTATTTTTAGATGTCGACATCCATTTCTACAAACCGGGCAGCCGCATTCAGAAAATGGGCGGTTATCCAGAATACCGTCCAGCTTTCGGAGTATCCTCCCCGCAGCTTGTGCACGTTAGACATGTTGCCGTGTTGTGCGAAATTGGTCTGTTGCAACTGCTCTCCTTGACTGCCATAGGGATTGGTCAACTGATAACAACTACGATACATCACTGGTGCCAGTTGTTTTAATCGTTTATCTTTTAGATAAACACCCATTTTGTAAACCTCGGGGGCAAACATCACACCATACCCATCAATATGTTGGTTTTGGGGTGAGACGACCGTCCATCCGGTGGTCTTGAAATTATAATCGGCCATCCGGCCTGCCGGCAGCGGGATATCCCAAACCACTACATAACTCAGGCAGACATCCATCGCGTGTTTTGCCCAATTGAGATACTGTTTTTCTTTTGTCCGCTCATACAGTTCGAGAAAACCCTGGAAAGCAGCCCATGATCCTTCCTTGTCTTCACAGGTGGCATCCAGTGTCCCACCCCAGTAACATCCGTCCATGGTGAGATGACGGCCAGCATACAATTCAGCTGCTTTTACGGCTGCTTTCTTATAAGTTGCATTATTGAACAGTTGTGATGCAATCGCCAGTGGAGCTATATAAAATCCTTCGGCAGTGGAGTGTGGATTCCAGTCGTCATGGAGAATTCGTCTGCTCTGTCCGTCGCAAGCTTTGCGGAGGAATTGCTCCCACTTCTCTGTCCGGAAGTTTTTGTTTTTCCAAGCACTCTCTATCGCTTTGGAAAAGTTATACATCGCCTGTCCGCAGGAGACATGATCACCTCCATGAAAATTTTTGTCGGTGACATGATAACCAACCGGAAACATACCCTCTTCGTCGACAGGATAAGTGGTTAGAAAATCGAGCGAACGTTGGATTTTGTCGTTGATGGTGGAATCGTTCAACCGGTCTGCCAGCACCTGCAACGCATAACCCGGGGAGGCTGCTTGGCCGCACCATCCCATCACCAGGTCTTTTCGAAGGGATAAATCGTACATGCCGAATCCACAGGCGGCCTCCTCTTCGATCCATCGTGTCTGTGCGAAACGGTATTTACCTTCGATGATCGTCTGGAAATCATCAAAATGATCCACATTATAGGGCTTATGTAGATCCAATGAGGTGTATAGTGCTTGTTGGAATCCGCTCCCCTCCCGTTCGATAGGATATAATTCGATGAAAAACTCTTTTTCGATGATTCTGCCGGGCTCGAGGGAGAGATAGGTGTCACTATATTGCATGGGGGTTCTTTGCAATGCTTTGGCTACACTTCGTTGATTGTTATAACCAATCGGGCCGGAGTAGAGTACGAACTCGGTGTATCCTTCGTAGGCTTCAACTCCCATCGACCACCATTGATCGTTGAGGTGAGCACCCCGGACGGGACTGGGAGTGGTGTGTATCGCGGCAGCATATTTTTCGGCACTGTTCTCAAGCATGGCGAAAGGCATTGGGTAACGATGATCTTCGAAGATGGCAAATTCACCGGGTTTACCCGTGTAAACTGGAATAATATCGGGATTCACCTTTGCGCCCATTTTGTTTCCGTAATATAAGATGCCTGGGATAAGTGGCTTTAATTCATCTCCCTTCATCCGGAACCGTACCGAAAGGGTTGCATGGTGCAATGTGTCTGTCCCTTTCCATTCATATCGGCGGATACACTTCAGCAATCCGTTATTGAATGGGCGGTATGAATCCCGTAGCAGCATTTCACCTTCGGGTAACACAATCTTCCCAGTGAGGATTGTCCAGTCACCAGATTGCTGCACGTCGGTGGGGTTTGCATGTGCCCAATCCGACATCCAATTATTTTCCCAACCGGTGGCAACCGACCATAATCCTTCGTTGGGGGCTATTAGGATGACCTTCCCGTTAAGAGATATCTCGGGGCGATGATTGTCGAACGAGATTGTTTGACTTCGGACGAAAAAAGGAGCTGTCAGAATAAGAACTATCAATAGGTGTCGCATCATAGACAGAACTACCATGTTAGCACAATATCGGCAATTATCGGCAAATGATCCAGATCATTCAGCCCTGTTTTAGGAGCGGATACATTAAATATCTTGATATTCGGAGAGGTGACAATATTGTCAATATTGGTATCCGCACCTCCTTGGTGTCCAGAATTAATCTGCTTGGAGGCCGCCGTCGAAAACCATCCCTGATGCCCTCCGTTGGCCATGTGAAATCCGGCCTCGGTAAATTTGAGCTGTTCTTTATCTTTGGCATTCATATCACCCATGCAGATAAAATATTCATATTTTTTGAGTTCGCCGATAAGTGTCTCGAGTGCCCCGTCGTGCATCTCCTTTTGCCAGGGAACGTGTACAGACCCAACTGTAAGAGTCTTCCCTCCAATATTTATATCCCCCAATATCACATAGTACTGGCCGCCCAATTTTACTTCCCTAAGATTGACCAACTCAAAATTGGTAGCTATCCCGTTGTATATCCAACTATTTTGAGTGCCAAAATGGATATTGTTATAAAACGGATCCAGGATGTTTTTTGCCGCATGGTGTAGACTGTCCTTGTCAAAAAAATGGTTCCATTCCTGCACCGCTACAATATCCAGATGCTGTTCGGAAACCCATTTTTTCCAGTTTTGGATCTCTGCTTGGACTTGTTTTTCAAGTAACTGGAATCCTCCTAAACTCCCTTGGTTGAAATGGCCAACATTATAGCTGCCCACTTTTAATTGTAAGGGAAGAGCATCGGTTGTCTGAGCGGAGGAGCTGACTGTCCACAAAGCAAAAAAGATTAAGAAAAGATAGTTAAACGGCTTCATACTATTGAGAGTTTTTTTGTAACTGTATATGTTGAAGATGTATAAATAATAGCTTAGCGGTATAACAAGAGAAAGGTAAACCTATTTAATTACAATATTCGAACTGATGGCTAAATGATCGGAAGGATATTGCGCGTCGCCATATTTATCTTCATAGCTGGTGTAATCTACCACTTTTATATTTTTACTTACAAAAATATAATCGATGCGGTTATAGGGATTTCCTTGAAACACCCCTCCGCCTAAATTGGTATTTTCAGGACCTTTTCTTGGGCTTTCGGTCACGTCAAATGCATCATTAAGCAAGACTTTCAAACTCTGGATTTGAGAGGTTTCGGGTTGAGAATTTAAATCTCCCACAAAAACTACAGGATAATCTCCTGCAATTTCTTTGATTTTTTGAGCTGTAAGCGGACCGGAATTTTGTCTGGCTGTCACTTTCTTCCAATAAAAATGTGAATTAAAGCAATAAAACTCTTTTTCCGATTCTTTGTGTCTGAATTTTGCCCAGTGAACAATTCTATACTCATCGGCATCCCATCCCATACTTTTCACATCGGGTGTTTCACTCAACCAAAACATGTCGTTCTCCAACAGGTCAAAAAGATTTTTCTTATAAAAGATGGCCAAAAAACTTTTTGTTGCATAGGGAGCCGATACATAATCGTAATCCGTTAATAAGTTTTGAAGATCTTCTATCTGGTTCCCATACGGTTCTTGCACGCCAACCATATCAAAGTGGTGATTTATTATTAAATCGGTCAATGGCTTTTTACGTAGATCCCAAGCATTTCCCGATTTAACATCTGCTTGGACGTCGCAACGAATATTGTATGATGCCATTTTAAACTCTGCAATAGCATTATTTTGTTGAGTAGGAAGATGCTTTGAACCGGTGCAGCTTGCAAAAATCAACAAAATAGAGACGGAAAATAATTTAAATAGGCGTTTCATATCTCTTTATCTCGTTCATGTCTTACTAATAATTTTGCAGATATATTGTTAGTGATCAATATTTTGCAGCTTTAATAATAGTGAGAGGGATGTCCACATTATCCATTTTATGGGTAAACAGTTCCTCTCCTTTTCCGATTACAAAAATAGGTACATATCCATTTGTATGTGAGGCAGTAGACCATCCCAACCCTGAAATGCTATTCAATACCTCCTTTGCCTTTGCAGCCAAAAGCTTATTTTCGGCATAAAGATTTACATCTTTCACATCTTTGTTTTTGGCTATTGTGTTTTCATACGTGTCACGCAAAATTTTCTCATACTCCCAACTGATAGGTATTTCCTTCCAAAATCCCATTGTTTCACCCAATAATATTTTAATATCCTCCCAAGATACTTTATTCTTTTTTTCTTCTATCAGCTTATTGATTCTTACAGAAAGTTCATTTTGAGAACATTGTTGATATTTGAGATTCTGAATCTGGTTATTGCCGAGATAAGAGATTCCTCCAGTATCGTGGTCTGCTGTTATCACGATCAATGTCTCTTTCGGATGTTTTTTATAAAAATCAAATGCAACTTCTATCGCCTCATCCAGATCTATAACCTCCTTGATCATGGTTGCTCCATCATTGCCATGTCCGCCGCCATCAATTTTTCCACCTTCTAACATCAAGAAAAATCCTTTTTTATTATTTTTCGTAAGCACATCAATCGCTGCTTCCGTAATTTGTTTTAAAGTCAGGTCTCGCTCCGTTCTGTCGATATGATATGGAATTCCCCCCGATTTTTTCCAATCTTCATGTACGAGGATCACTTTGTCTGAATTTCTTGCATTTGTTTTGAAATCGTTATATCCTTTTGAAACTGTGTACCCCGCATCTTCCACAAGCGTATATATATCTTTTGCATCGGAAAAACCGGCTCCTGCAAAAAAATCAAAGCCGGAAGCCAGTAAGTCATGCGATATTTCATAATAACTGCTTCGTGTTTTCTGGTGGGCGTAAAAAGCTGCCGGAGTGGCATGATTGATGGTGACGGTTGTAGCTATCCCCACTTTTTTGCCGGCTTTTTTTGCTTTTTCCGCAATTGTTTCAATTGGGTTTCCATCAAGATCCAAACCCAACGTGTTGTTATTGGTCTTTTTACCGGTTGCCAAAGCTGTGCCCGCTGCAGCGGAGTCTGTAACATCTGCATTGGCCGAAAAAGTTGTTGAAAAAGTAGCTACGGGAAATTGAGTCATCAATAAAGATTTTGACCCTCGTTCACCATTCACATTTGAGAGGTATGTGTCTGTAATATTTACAACATTCACCCCCATCCCATCACCAATAAAATAAAACACATACTTAGCTTGTCCATATATCGAAGATATAGAGATGAAGAGTGTGAAAAATAGCGATAAAATTAAATTACGTCTCATTTTTTTCTATTTTAGATTACAAATTTTAATCATTTATTTTAGCTTCGCATTTCAAATCAGGGTGGAAATCAGAGGAAAAAACAATATATCACCGCTAAACTATCATTAAAAATGACTCTTCAGGGATTTCCAAACCATAAAATATGTTGCCGGGCAAAGGTATAAAAAAGCTTGGAATTATTCGGGAATTTGAGAAAGAGAGATGAGTCGTGATCCCTCTTCTTTGAATCCATATTTGTCGAATGCCTTTATATGAATCAAATGGACTCCCGGCGGTTCTCCTTCCGGTATTTTGGCTGTCCAGATATGGGGTGAAGGCCTACCTCTCAAAGCGGCGCGTCTGCTGAATTTTGTGGGATAAACCGATTCTTTCTGCATTGCTATAATCCGTTCGACAGCTGGCGCCGTCATGTGGTTTTTTTGCGTATGCAGCTCCCGGCCATCCAGTGAGATGGTCACTTGTGTACTGTCGGAAGCGCCGTAGATCGTAGCTACGATAAGCCTTTCTCCTAACGCTGCCAGTGCATCTACATGTTGGTCGATACTGTCTTGGCCACCCACCCAAATATCCATCTGATGGTTTTTATCCAATCCGATACCTTTGAAATTTATCTTATAAGAATGATCCGATTTAAAATCGATGGTATAATAATTTCTGGGGCTGCCGCATTGCATCAGTGCGTGTGGAATACCCCGGGAGTCTCTTTCCCCGACCCACCAATTACCGCACGCAGCACCTGCAGTCAGTTCATGGATATTTGGCGACAAAAAATTCCGTTGTACCGTATGGGTATGGCCGGAAAGGATCAATACGGAGGGACGATCCCGTACTATCTCCACCAGTTGTGCATGGTTGCTTGTCGCTGCCAGCGGAATATGCATACAAATCACCACCAGCCGGTTTTTTGGCACATATTGCAAGCTGTTTGCTACAAAACGGAGCTGCTTGTCCGGAATTTTTCCGTAATACTTTCTGCCCCCATCAGAAAATATATTGTTAAGCACAATAAAATGAACTTTCCCATAATTAAAAGCATAATGGCTCGCCCCAAAGTTCCGACTGAACTCATCATCCTGAAAAGGGTCGTTATTGCTGTTCCTATCGTGATTGCCAAGGAGGAGCCACGAGGGATGGGGTAATGAAGAAAGTATTGATCTTATCTCGGGTTGAAGGGAGAGGTTGTCGTTAATCTGATCACCTAAAAAAATAGAGAAATCTATGTCTGAACGACCTGAGAGTTCCGACATTATCGTTTGGTTGGCATAGCTGATTTCCTGGTGGTTACCCACCTGTATATCGCCTATTGCAGCCATGGAGAACTCTTTTGGAATGGAACGGCGTTGGAGGGCAAAATGATGCACAACGGTCGCAGGTAGTTCCCGATCCGAATCGATATAGAGGGAGGGAGCGTTCATTATTTTGCTGTTGAATCCATATTTTGCCGGTAGAATGACAAATACCGAAGCACCTTCCTGGACCGAAATAGTATATTTACCCTCTCTTGTGCTCAATACAATCTCTTCTCCATTTGATATAGGGACATTTTTGATTCCTTTTTCATTAGGATCCTGACGCCCATTGCCGTTGATATCATGATACACAATACCGGAAACCGTATGGTATGTTTGGCCATACAGTGGTATCCGGATAAGAATCAAGAAAACAGAAAGGATAATACGATAACTCATAATGATAAATAGCGGTGCCCGAAAGCTCTCCGTAAAAGGAAAAACTTTCAGGCCCCGGCATTAAAAGAAAAGGATGATTCCCCTATTTCGGAGCATCATATTTGTAAATAACCAGCTTGTTGTCAGTATTCTGAATAACAACATATCCTTTGCCGATAGAATCGAAATCAATAAAGGGATCGGAAGTTGTATTCGCGGAGAAGAGGTAGGGTTCCGCCCATGTTTTAGTTTCACTATCAATGAAAGTAAAGGCACATTTGTCTTCGCTAGTCCGGTAGATTACATAAGGCACATCAAAAGGTGATACAGCCAGATCGTAATATCTGTTGTTGGTTCCGAGGGGTATGGGTGAACCGTAGATACTCCACTTTTTACTTGAAGCGGTATATTTGTGGATCACTAATTTATATTCGTCGCTCACTTTCTCAATAGACATGGCATAGACGTTGCCTTTGGAATCGACATCCATGGCTAAATCGTAATAGTTGGACTCTGTCGCTTCTTCGTGGCGCATTCCTTCAGCAAGGACCGACCAGGAACCATTTTCCAATATATATACCGATACGGTACCATTGTTGTTTGCATAGTCGTTTATTGCCAGGTAGATATTCCCGTTCTTTTGTACGCTTCTCATTCGATAGGCATTGGGAAGAGTTCTGACGGACAAGGGTTGGTTAGCCGTCCAGGTAGTACCGTTGAAAGTATTCATATTCAAAGCCCTTCTGGCCAATGCTCCACCCGCCACATCATTCATGGCGAACAGGTATAGCTGATTGTTCTTGTCAAAAACCAGACTATTGTATTGGACACGCACATCGGTGATGCCGGGTGCTCCTACATTTGCCCAACTTGTGCCATTGAACGATTTAGCGGTGGGAGTCCGGGAGGTCTCATTGCCGTAATCACAGAATGCCACATAGGGCTTACCTGAATTATCGAACGTAAGCGCGACGTTATTTACTCCGGCCGACGTAATGGTGTCGACTCCTACCGCTGACCACGAGCTGCTTTCAAATTTAAAAACTCCCGCTTTTCTAAGTTCAGATGCCCCCAGCGAATAGTTGAAAACAACATACGGGATATTGGTGGCAGGATTCACTTTCATGGCAAACTCCGATACGGTGAATTCGGAGGTCCCCGCCAGAGTCCAGACATAATCGGGCGAATTGGTGACTGTAACGGTATATTTGGTGTTGTTTGTGCCGTTGGTAACAATATAGTCTACCGGTACCGTAAAATCATTCACCGTAACGCCACTCTTCTGTTCCACAGTAGCAACCTCTACCACTGCTTCAGCGGCAGTAGTTGTAAAGCGGGCAACAAGAGCCGATTTGTTTACCTCCTTAGGGAGAGCAATGGTAATATTACCGGTAACAGCCACTTCATAATCTTGAAAAAAGAGACCCTCATTATCTTCCTGATAAAATCCAAACGTCGCCAGTTTAGCTTCGCCTGGTTCTTCCTCTATAGGGTCGTCGCTTTTGCAGGAAGTAAGTATTCCCGCAGTCAATACTGCAAAGAACATAAAATTCATTATTTTTCTCATAACACTTAATTAATTGTGGATTGAATTTCAATCCGGGTTGATAATCATATTTATTGTCTGTTAGTTCCGGGATATAACACCGCCTGAACGAAAGAGTCTGATTCAACCATCCGTTCGGCTATTTTTCCGGCGATTTGCGCGGAAGTGATCCCCTGGATGATTTCATTGAAATCGGTGACTATTCGCCACTCTCTTTCGTTATTAAAAATCGTATTCCTGATGGTAGAACTCCAAAAGGTGCTTTTTTGTTTGTTCAGCTCCATTTCTTTTTTCAAATTTGTTTTCACATCCATCAGTTCCGATAGGAAGTAGTCTGGTTCGTAGGCCATTTTTTTTAGCTCCGACAATGTCCTCTCAATTAATATCTCCACATTCTCTTCGGCAGTGGTGAATGAAATTGTCTGTCTGCTCACCGGTGATGGATAAAGGGTGGAACTGGCCGACACGCTTACGCTATAGACCATTCCCATCTCTTCACGCAGGGCGCGGAGCAGTTTCATCCGGATTACCGCCTTTATCAGATCGTCTTCCAAGCTGTTCAATGCGGCGCTCTCTCCCGCGGTATCCTGTTGAAATAGCAAGCTCACCGACGCCCTCGGATTTTCGCCTATATGCTGTTCGAACACTATTCTCTCCTGGATAGGCTTCAAATTTCTTTTTATTTTATAGTCCATATCCGGTGTTCCTTCGGGAAGGCCGGCAAGGTATGTTTCTATATAGGGTTCGAGCTCTTCGAGTAACAGGTCGCTAATAATTACAAAGGTAAAGCTGCCGGCACCGCCGAAAGTATCGTTAAAGACCTTCAATGCCTTGTCGGCATGCAGCTCTCTGTCAATGATCGTATCATTCAATTTCCGGTTTGTATAATTGTCTTCTTGCAGGAGTGTACTGAATGCCTCATAAAATTTTTCTGAGCCTGTTTCGTTTTTATTTTGATACGATTCTATTGCCTTCTCTTTTATCTGATTGAATACCGAGTTGTCCACCCTTGGTTGCGTCCATCTCAAATAGAGAAGTTGGAACAAGGTCTCCATATCAGCCGGTACAGAGGATGCCGAAATGCCGGAGCGTGTCTTATCTATCAGGAAACGGAC
>JAAYFR010000433.1 GCA_012728155.1 Bacteroidales bacterium
GATGTTGGTATGGAAATCACCCTCCCCAAAAAATAAAAAAAGAGAAGAGGGTTGGCAGATCACAAAAAAAAATGCTATCTTGCGCCGGCTATTAATTCATCATTGTATGGGATTCTCTTACCTGCATCTATCCAATCTATTGAACGGGGGGGTTCTCCTCTATCTTTCCGGAAAGATGACTGTCTATATTGGGGCGACCCTCTTTTTCCTGGCTTTGGCAGCGCTCCTGTTCGCTGTTCTTGTAAGGATAAGGAGCCGCCGCGCACAGCAGCGCGAAGAGCAGTTCCTCAGCGATGCCTTCAGCCGGATCAGTTATGAGATCCGCACCCCGCTGACCGTCATCCTCGGATTAAGCCGACAGCTCAAAGAGGAGAAAAATCTCTCCAACGGCAACCTCACCACCTACCTCACCACCATCGAGCGGCAGGGGAAGAGCCTTTCGGAACTGGTAAACCAGCTGTTCGACATTGCCAAGCTGCAATCATCCGACAAGAGCGCCGAATGGAAAACGGGAGATATCACCGCCTTCGTGGAGATGATATTCGAGAACTTCCGCATCTACGCAAGGGAAAAAGAGATCGAACTCTCTTTCTTCTGCGGCGAGAGCGAGATGGAGGCCGACTTCGTACCCGACCGGCTGCACAAGATCCTCCACCACCTCCTTTCGAACGCCATCCGATTCAGCGACGAAGGCTCCCGCGTCCATCTCATCATGGAAAGAGAGGATAAAAAATCCAAAAACATACTCATCAAGGTGGTCGATCAAGGGAGAGGGATCCCCGCGGAGATACTCCCCCATATCTTCGACCTTTTCTATCGATCTCCCCATACGGGGAAGGAGCAATCTGCCGGCCACGGGATCGGACTGGCACTGGTGCGGCAACTCACCGAGGCACTCGGAGGGAGCATCCGGGTGGAGAGTGAGGAGGGAAGAGGTTCCACTTTCACCGTGGCACTGCCTCTCTACAAAGATGAGAAGAACCGGTACGCCCGCTGGATACCGGAGATGAACGCCCCCCTCCCCCTGCCCACCCCCTCCCCGGAGGAAGAGGGCGCTGAACCAACCGCCATCCCCAATGAGAACGATCCACGTGCCACCATCCTGCTGGCCGAAGACAACAGGGATATCGCCATATACATCCGGGCGCTCTTCTCTTCCGAGCAATACAACATCCTCCATGCCACCAACGGCGAGAAAGCGTGGGAGATGGCCAACACACAGATCCCCGATCTCGTCATCACCGACGAAATCATGCCTAAGAAGAGTGGCACCCAACTCTGCAGGGAGATAAAGTCGTCGCCCCTGCTCAACCATATTCCGGTGATCATGATCTCTGCGAAAAACGGAGAATGCGACCTGCTGGAGGGATTGAAGAGCGGCGCCGACAGTTATATCCGGAAACCGTTCTACCCCGAAGAGCTGCAACTGAGCGTGGTAAACCTGCTGGAGAGTCGGCAACTGCTGAAAGAGAAATATTGCAGGGCGGTGCTGAAAGAGGAGAAAACAGAACTGGGAGAAAACCAGAATGCGGAGAGCGAATTTCTGCGCCATGTGACCGATATCATCTATCGAGAGATGAAAAATCCCGACTTCACCCCCGGTCAACTGGCCAGGGAGCTGGCAATCAGCGTGTCGCAGCTGAACAAGCGGCTGAACGCCATCACCGGACACCCCTCCTCCACCTATATCCTGCAGGTGAAGCTCAGCCATGCCAAGAAAATATTCAACACCCAGAATAAAACAATCGGGGAGGTGGCCGCCGAATGTGGAATCTACGATGTGAACTACTTTTCACGGGTGTTTAAAAAATATACCGGCGTCACCCCCACCCAATTCAAACGGCTTCCCACCCATTAAAGGAACGGCAACGACAAATGCAGGGGAAGCAAAAAAAGTGAAAAAAAAAATTGCAACGTGAAAAAAAAAATTCAATTCCCAAAACGAATCATTAGCATAGACAGAATATTATATATCAATAGTTTAAAATAGCATAATGAGCGAATAATGCTACTTGTACTAAATGTTAAAGCCTGTTTCATCCTAAATTTAGGGAAATAAATCCTAACCATAGATTTATGAAAAGCGTAAGTTTGTCATCGATTTATATAGCGGTTAAAAGGATGTGCAAAAATCTTCAAACGTTCAGCGATGACAAAAACAAAGAAAACCAAAAAAAACGCTGAACGGTCGCAAGACAATCAATAAACGGGCATAAAAACTGCTCCAAACGTAACAAAAATGAGACAAACAACAAAAATAGAGTCATATTCAATCTTTTAGGGCACGCTTACAATATCTATTAACATGTTTCATATCCGGCAGTGATTTTATAGAAAAAAACAATTAAAATAGAGGTCTATGAAGTATAAATTAGTTCAAAAAGCCAACCCGCTCGAGCCCGACACAGAACGGAAATGGTATGCCAGCCCTGTGAAAGCAGGTACCATCAACAATTACCAGTTAAGCAAGGGCATTGCCAGCAAGTCGTTTCTCGCCCGTGGTGCGGTGATCAATGTGATCGAGAATATGGTGGACGAGATACCCCGCTATCTGATTGAGGGGTACAGCGTAAACCTCAATAATTTCGGCACATTGCGGCTCTCCCTTTCGAGTGAGGGTGTAGAAAACCCTAGCGACTTCACTGCCGCTAATATAAAGAACATGCGCGTGGTATTTACCCCGTCGCCTGAATTGAAAAAGACACTACAGGGCATTCATTTTGAAGAAGTAAAATAGCCACAACGGCTATGGCAGATCAAAATTCCGCATTATAATGGACAACACATTCTCTCATATTTCCCCAAAGTTCCCCATGTCAGGGTTACTTTTCGGCAACCGGATAGAACCGGAATTGGAGGAGATGTGTTATATGCTTAATTACCATTCTGCGGAGCTGAAAAGAAAGGAGGTCAAAAAAGGAACGTATCACAAGGAAAAAGCGGTAGCCGGCCTGTTTGATTGCGGCCACTCCACCGATCTGCCACACCTGTTGTTTGTGGCATTCTCTCTTCAAAAGGGAAAAGAAAAAAGTCAGTGTAACATTAAAAAAGATATAAACACCAATTGTGTAATATTTTAATTCATTTTTATTATTAAAATTTTTATTGTATGAAAAAAAGTTATTTATTTAAGTTGTTAGTCTTCGCGGTAATTGCGGCATTCGTCACAGTTACTTCGTGTAAGGACTATGATGATGACATCAATCGTCTTGATACTGAGCTAAGCGGTGTCAAGGCCGACTATGCGGCTAAGATTGACGCGTTGAGGTCCGAACTCAATTCGGCCATCGACACGAAAGTCAACGCCGTAAAGGCCGACTTGACAGCTCTTCAGACCAAGGTGACCACCTTGGAAGCAGAGTTGGCAAAAGCAGCCACGAAAACTGAACTTCAAGCTGCTATCGACGCCGCCAAAACCGAGATGCTCAGCAAAGTAGTCACCCTTGAAGCGTTCAACACCTACAAGTCGACTACCGACGCGGCCATCACTGCTTTGCAAAACAAAGTGACGGCCTTAGAGACAAACTCGGCCACCAAGGCTGAATTGGCAGCACTTGAATCTGCTTTGAATACCGAGATTTCAGGTGTGAAGACCCTGATCACGAACCTCACCGGCAAAGTGTCAACCCTTGAGACCAATTACACCAACTTGAGCACAACAGTGGCCACCTTGGGCACCGACTTGGGTAATTTGACCACCGAAGTACGCACGCATATCAGCTTGGTTACCTCTCTGCTGGGTATTGTTGATGGAAAATCGACCGTACTCAACCAGATCCAGACCGATTTGAGTGAACAACTGAAGAAAATCACGGCAAACAGCGACTCTATCGATAGTGTTGCCAAAGAATTGAATATGACATTATTGAAGGTTTTACTGGCACCTTTCATATACGAATTAGCATTAGTAAACATGATTGTTGAGGTTCCAGCATCGAATGTCAAACCTGTAGTATTGGAAGTTTGATCAGAAAATCTA
>JAAYFR010000434.1 GCA_012728155.1 Bacteroidales bacterium
ATATAGGCCAGTTCGGCCTCATTGACCTTTTTGTGTTTTTCCGGCTTGTCGTAGACAAAGATCCAGAATCCCATCCATACGAAGCCCAAGGCGCCGATCACGAGGAATGCCATCTCCCAGCCCCATGCTTTCGCGATGAAAGGGATGGAGAGTGGCGCCAAAAGTGCCCCGATTTGTGCGCCCGAGTTGAAGATGCCGGTAGCATAGCCCCTGTCTTTCTTGGGGAAATATTCCGCCGTTGTCTTGATTGCGGCGGGGAAGTTGCCCGCCTCGCCGATCGCAAGGATCAGCCGGGCAAAGATGAAGAGCGTCACGCTCACCGACACCACCAGCGAGATGTTGCCTACCGAGCTGATTGCTTCACGGGCGCCAAGGAAACTCAACGTCCATTCGCCCGCCACAATTCCTGCGGTGAGGAGTCCGCAGAAGGCGTGGAGTATTGCGCCGAAGGACCAGATGCCGATTGCCCATAGGAATCCCTTTTTGGTATCCATCCAGTCCACAAATTTCCCTGCCAATAGCATGGAAATGGCGTAAAAGACGGAGAAGAGGCCGGTGATGGTACCATAATCACTGTTGGTCCAGTGAAATTCGGGTGCGATAAAGTCCGCCCAGGTGAGCGACAGCACCTGCCTGTCGAGATAATTGATCGTTGTTGCCATGAACAGCATAAGGACGACTGTCCATCGGTGGTTGGTCATTTTTGCCAACCCTTCTCCCTGTTGTTTACTCATGATTGGTTTGAAATTTATTGTGACACTGTTTTCTCCTCTATTTTTCAATATCTCTTCACAGTTGAAATGCCCTCCTTACAGATTCGCATCCATCACTACAAGCTGCCTGCCGGACAATTTCGTATCTCCGGGGTCTGATTGTGGCAGAATGATAATCTGTAGGCAGCAACCGGGAATACCCTTTACAGGGATAACCGTGTACATGCACAAAAGTACTATTTATTCTAATGATACCAAAAAAAAGAACACTTCGTGGGGAATTTCTTATTGTTTGGTTCTCCTCGCTTCCCCTTTTGCCGCTGTAAAAGGGGTTCAACCGCCTCTTAAGGGGTTCAACCGCCTCTTAAGGGAATCGACTGTTTTTTTTTCGAAGTAGAAAAAGTGCTTCGAATAACTTCGGATGAAAGGATGAAAATTTAATCATCCGGTATCGGCAGTTATTCAATAAAAATATCTAACTTTGGGGCTTGCGCAGATTGTGTACGACAACAGCAATTCTTATCGCGGAGAATATCTATCATTTCTAAATAAATTTAGTTGTATGAAACGTTTAATTCATGAAGATTTTTTGCTTCAGACGGATGCGGCGAAAGAGTTGTATCATGAGCATGCAAAGATGCAGCCTATCATTGATTACCATTGCCACCTGAATCCCGAGTATATCGCCAATGATCATACTTTCGACAATCTGGGGCAGATATGGCTGGAGGGTGATCACTACAAGTGGCGCGCCATGCGCACCAATGGTGTGGGTGAGGAGTATTGCACCGGGAGGGGCACCAGCGACTGGGAGAAGTTCGAGAAATGGGCTGAGACGGTACCCTACACCATGCGTAACCCGTTGTATCACTGGACTCATCTGGAGTTGAAGCGAGCGTTTGGCGTTGACGAGCTGCTGGGTCCCGAAACGGCGAAGGAGATCTTCGACCGATGTACCGAGCAGCTGCGTACGCCCGAGTTCTCGGCACGCGGGTTGATGAGGAAATTCAAGGTAGAGGTGGTTTGTACCACCGATGATCCGGTGGACAGCTTGGCGCATCATCTTGCCCTGAAAGAGGAGCAGTTCGAAATCAAGGTCTTGCCGACTTGGCGTCCTGACAAGGCGATGGCGGTGGAGGATCCGCAATCCTACCGCGCCTATGTTGAGGAGTTATCGGAGGTGTCGGGGGTGGATATCCGCCGGTTCAGCGACCTGATCGAGGCGCTTCGTATGCGTCACGACTTCTTTGCGTCGGTCGGTTGCAAGCTCTCCGACCATGGGATTGAGGAGTTTTATGCGGAGCCTTACAGACAGGTCGAAATTGAGCAGATCTTCAATAAGGTGTACGGCGGGAAAGTGCTGACTGGGGAAGAGGTGCTGAAATTCAAGTCGGCCATGCTCCATGAGGGTGCTTTGATGGATTGGGAGAAGGGGTGGACGCAGCAATTCCATTATGGTGCCATCCGCAACAACAATAGTCGCCTGTTTGACCGGATTGGGGCGGATACCGGTTTCGACTCTATCGGTGATTTCAGCACGGCGAAGGCGATGAGTCGCTTTTTCGACCAGTTGGACAAAGACAACCGGCTGGCCAAGACCATCATCTACAACCTGAATCCGAAGGATAACGAGCTTATTGCGACCATGATCGGCAATTTCCAGGATGGGTCGGTTGCCGGGAAGATGCAATTCGGTTCGGGATGGTGGTTTCTCGATCAGAAGAGCGGGATGGAGGCGCAGATGAACTCTCTCTCCAATCTGGGGTTGTTGAGTCGCTTTGTTGGGATGTTGACCGACTCGCGGAGTTTCCTCTCTTATCCGCGGCATGAATATTTCCGGCGCATCTTGTGCAATCTCATTGGGAATGATATCGAACAGGGGTTGTTGCCGGCTTCCGAAATGAAATTCCTGGGGAAGATGGTGGAGGATATATCTTATCATAATGCGAAGCAATTCTTTCACTTTTAATATAAATGAAGATGATTTTACGGGAAATAGGGATAAAAAATAGAATGAATGTCCTATTTTTGGCGAATCATTAAATCAATAAATTATGTACGAATTATTTAATATCGAAGGGAAAGTGATGGTAATCACGGGTGGAACCGGGGTACTGGGTTCATCGATGGTGGAGTATCTGGCCGCACATGGTGCAAAAATGGCGGTGCTGGCGCGAAACAGACAGAAGGGCGACGAGCTGATTGGGAAGGTGAAAGCTGCCGGAGGCGATGCCATCTTCCTCCAGACCGACGTGACCGATGAGGCAATATTGAAGCAGAATGCCGAAGAGATCGTCGCCAAGTATGGCACGATAGATGTGCTGATCAACGGTGCCGGCGGAAATATGGCGGGTGCCACGATTGGCCCGGACAATACCATCTTCGACCTGAAAACGGATGATTTCCGGAAGGTGGTGGATTTGAACCTGATGGGGACAGTTATTCCCACGCTGGCCTTTGCCGAATATATGGTGAAAGCGAAAAAGGGGAATATCGTGAATATCTCTTCCGCATCGGCTTTACGCCCACTGACACGCGTTGCCGGCTATGGAGCTGCCAAAGCGGCTGTCACCAATTTCACCCAATATATGGCGGGAGAGATGGCCATCAAATTCGGGGAGGATTTCCGGGTGAACGCGTTGTGTCCCGGTTTTTTCATCACCGAACAAAACAGGGCGCTGCTCACCCATCCCGACGGATCGTATTCCGCACGGGGCAACACCATCATCGCGCACACCCCTTTCCGCCGCTTCGGGAATCCTGAAGAGCTGTTGGGCACGCTCCACTATCTGGTGAGCGATGCGTCAAAGTTTGTCACCGGAACGGTAGCCATCGTCGATGGAGGCTTCGCTTCGTTCAGCATTTAATCAGTATCACTATCTCCCGATTTCCCGATACATCGGGATAAGTCATCGGAATCAATCAATCATCATACCAACAAAATGTCTTTACAATTAAGAAAAGAGTTCAAATATTCACTGGTAGTACCTACCAGTATGGGGGTACGTATTACGCCGGTAGAGGCACAGCCGGTACAAAGCAGCCATCTGTTCAGGATGCAGGCGACCAGTGCCGAGACCAATGTGGCGAGTATCTCCTCTTATCTCGGACTTCCGGTGAAGGTGCTCACCACCTTTGTGGAGGGTAGTCCGATTGCAGCTTTTATCAAGGCCGACCTCAGGGCGCGCAATATGGAATATGAGGGGCCGGAGGTTCCGCAGGGGGATCCCTGGGGCTACCGTCACCAGTTCAATATTGCCGACAGTGGATTCGGGCTGCGCGGCCCGCGGGTGCAGAACGACCGGGCGGGAGAAGTAGGGAAGAGTCTGAATGTGAAAGATTTTGACCTGGAACGGATCTTTGGCCGGGAGGGTGTGCAGGTGGTGCATCTCTCCGGTCTCATTGCGGCGCTCTCTCCCGATACCGGCAATTTCTGCCTCGAGATAGCCCGTTACGCCAAAAAGCAGGGCACCCTGATCTCTTTCGACCTGAACCACCGGGCTACCTTCTGGAAGGGTCGGGAAGAAGAGTTGCGGGAAGTTTTTACCGAGATCGCCTCCCTCTCCGACATCCTGATCGGCAATGAAGAGGATTTTCAGCTTTGCCTCGGTATTGAGGGGCCGAAAGCGGGCGGAGAAAATATCGGCGGGACGCTGGATGCTTTCAAGGGGATGATCTTGAATGCGCAGAAGGCGTTTCCCCGTGTCTCCGTCTTTGCCAACACGCTGCGTGAGGTGATCAGCGCCAATGAGCATCTCTGGGGTGCGATTGTGTATGAGAACGGCAACTGGCACGAAGCTCCGTTGCGCACCATCAATGTGCTGGATCGTATTGGGGGTGGCGACGGATTTGTGGGTGGATTGCTCTATAGCATCCTGAAGGGGATGGAGCCCGAGAAGTGGGTGCAGTTTGCCTGGGCGAGTGGTGCGCTGGCGACTACCTTCCTGACCGATTATGCACAGCCGGCCGATGAGGAGGTGATCTGGAGCATCTGGAAAGGAAATGCGAGGGTGGTCAGATGACTCATAATTTTGGAATTCAAAATCTTGAAATATAAACAGATGAATAAAAAAGCAGATATAGGATTGATCGGATTGGCCGTGATGGGCGAGAATCTGGTCCTCAATATGGAAAGTAAAGGCTATACGGTGGCGGTGTTCAACCGTACGGTCGAAAAAGTGGACAGGTTTGTCAACGGACGGGGGAAAGGGAAGAATTTTATCGGCGCACATTCATTGCAGGAGCTGGTGGCTTCTTTGGAGAGACCCCGCAAGGTGATGATGCTGGTCAAAGCGGGCAAGCCGGTGGATGATTTTATCGAGCAGCTCATCCCGCTGCTGGAGCCGGGAGATATCATTATCGACGGGGGGAACAGCCATTTCCCCGATACGATCCGCAGGACGAAATATGTGGAAAGCAAAGGGCGGCTCTATGTCGGCACCGGCGTTTCCGGCGGTGAGGAGGGCGCGCTGAAAGGGCCTTCGATGATGCCGGGTGGATCTCCCGAGG
>JAAYFR010000435.1 GCA_012728155.1 Bacteroidales bacterium
ACCATTTCAGCATGTCTGTCTGTCTTAACTTCAACAGATATTTTCTTTTTGAATACTTTTCCTGAGGGAATGGTATTATTTATAAGCTTTTCAAGGTGCGTAATCCCGGTATCGCCCTTTTCGGTCCATATTTCATTATCCTGTTTAGAGCCAAGATATTTATCTTTGGCATGGACCATAAAGTAGAGGTGGCGCACATTCTGTGCTCCCTCATTTTTTCTGCCGATCGTAATTTCTACCGGATCATTCATATATTTCCGGGTGATCTTCTCGATCTCTTTCGGCATGGTGGCCGAGAAGAGCAGCATGGAGCGGTTTTCGGGCACATAGGAAAGTATTTCATCGATACTTTCAGAGAAACCCATATTGAGCATCTCGTCTGCTTCATCGAGCACGATGGTATGTACATGCTTCAACGAAACGGTTTTCCGGTTGATCAGGTCGATAAGCCGACCGGGTGTAGCCACGATGATGTGAACGCCTCTTTTTAAAGTGCGTATTTGGCTTTCGATACTCGATCCGCCATAGACGGGAAGAATTTTCAGATCTTCCACATAAGTGGAGAAATCGGTCAGATCGCCTGCAATCTGCAGGCATAGTTCTCTCGTGGGACAAAGGATAACCGTCTGCGGAGACAGTAGGGAAAGGGTCGTTTTCTGCATGACACGGATTCCAAATGCAGCTGTCTTGCCCGTGCCGGTCTGTGCCAGGCCGATAATATCTCTCTTTTCAGAGAGCAATTGCGGGATCACTTCTGCCTGTACCGGCATAGGGCTTTCGAATCCCAATTCCGTTATAGCCTGCAGGATTTCGGGGATGACTCCCAATTCTTCAAATGTACTCATTGTATAAATAATTTTAGCGTGATATGGGTATCGATGCTTCTCTTTACCCCATGACCGCTACAAGTAAAGAAGACAGAGAATTCAATGACAACCTATGATTTGTGATTTTTATTGATGATGATTCGTTGCACCCCGAAAAGTGAATAGATAAAACACTTTTTTTAAAAATCGGCTGCAAAGGTATGAAAATAAATTGATTAATTTATCTTTTACAGCAATATGTTTGTGAATGGATGTCAGAACTGGTAAAGCAAATATTTTCTTAATAAATTTCTCTTGCCGGAGGTGACCCGCAGTTCCGTTTCCAAATAACTGTCCACCGATCCATATTTCTGAGTGATATGGTCGATGACATAGTTCAAATAGGCTGCGTTGACAGAAAGCATAGCTGTAACCGCTTCCTGCAGGGGTTCGGAAAGATTTTTCGCATCGATTTTTGCTTTTGCCGGGTCGATCTCCCGGTTCGAAAGCATATAATCCTCCTCCAATGTGCTGTGTGGAACACCCAAGATATGGAGAATAAAATAAGAGGCCAATCCCACACCATCCTTCCCCAGCGATTCCGAAAGAAGAATAGGGTAATTGCTGTCGTTTGTCAATATGTCGAAAAGCTCTCCAAACTGCTCTTTATAATTTTCCACTATATCCACATATGATTCCTGTACATAACGGATCGCATCACTCCTGTCGAACTGTTCATTTTTCAACTGTTCATCTAACTTTTCAGCATCCATAGGGGTTATCGGAAGCGATATTTTTCGGATGGATGGATGTAGAAGCAGGGGATATTTCTTCGCCGCTTTTTCGGATCTGAAATCGATAATCGTCTTTATATTTAATCTGCGTATTTTCTCTTGATCATAGAGAGTGGCATCGCTTAAATTGGCCGATCGATATATTTGTCCCCATTTTATCTGTCGATTATCGGATGTGAAGTACCCACCAATATCCCTAAAATTCTTGATCTTATTCATCTCGATAAATCTGTTCGCAACCACACCGGAATAAACTCCGGCAGTACGAAGCATAAAGAATTCTCTCAATCCGGAACCGGTGGGGGTCACCCTTAATACTTGATCGGCTACCTTTTTGGATGCAAGTGGTGTAAAGCTGGCAAGAGAGCTATCGGTAAGTGAAGAATAAATTTCCATATTACCTTCATGGTCGGGACTCACTTCCCATTTCAACAAAAAATCCCCTTTCTGGTCTTTTTCAACAACAGAAGTGATTTTTATCGTCGACATACAAGAATAGGCTGGAACCAACAATAAAAACAGATATGATATGAAGCGATACATATAATCTATTTTCCTACGAATAAAACCATTATTACTACTACAAACATACAAATATAGTGAAAGCCGAGAGACAAGCTAAGCTTGTTTAAGCTTGTCCGAGGCGCATCCTATATTATACAAATATAGTGAAAGCCGAGAGACAAGCTAAGCTTGATTAAGCTTGTCCAAGGCGCATCCTATATTATACAAATATAGTGAAAGCCGAGAGACAAGCTAAGCTTGTTTAAGCTTGTCCGAGGCGCATCCTATATTATACAAATATAGTGAAAGCCGGGAGACAAGCTAAGCTTGATTAAGCTTGTCCAAGGCGCATCCTATATTATACAAATATACAAAAAACTTTATTCCAAAATAAAAACAACAACGGTTGATTAACAATATATAATTATTCGTTTTCCTTTTTAATACTCCATTTCGAGATATTTATAGACATTTGTGGTGACATGTCACAATCGCTGAATCAGCCTATCATCAAAAGGTCAAATCAATTGTTGATAAGCTGTGGAATGAATGTAGATAGAAATTGATAAGATAATTTGCAGGAGGAAAAAAAAATGCTACCTGAAAAAAAAGATGATTTCCCTTGAAAAAGATCCTTTTTTTATGGGAAAGATTTCATTCAGTTTTCAACAAAAAAAAAAGGAGCATAAATAAAATAATTATTAACTTTGCCGATTATGAACAGTGTATGATAACATTTATAATTGTCACATTTACAGATATCGGTTACAAATTTTTCTGTTGAAAACTGAAAATAAGAGAGAATTAAAATTTAATAACTAAATTTCCTATTTTTCTGATAAAAAATCATCAACAGTTTCAACAGGCCATCATCAACATCATATATATTTATAAGTTTTATATTATATATTATAGATAAATATCCGGTTGAAAACTTTTAAAAGTTTGGGTTGTCGTAGAATTTGAGTAAATATAAAAATAGAATGACTAAAGAAGAATTGATACAAAATATAGCGTCTCTGAAGAGGGAGAAGAATGCTATTATCTTGGCACATTATTACCAAGAACCTGAAATACAAGATATTGCTGATTTTGTTGGAGACAGTCTCGCATTGGCACAGTGGGCAACAAAAACAGCGGCGGATATCATTGTGTTGTGTGGCGTTCATTTTATGGGTGAAACGGCAAAGATACTGAGTCCCGAGAAACGAGTCTTTATTCCTGATCAGAATGCCGGTTGTTCGCTTGCAGAAAGTTGTCCGGCCGACCAGTTTGAGTTATTTGTGCGTGCCCATCCCGATCATACCGTCATCTCTTATGTCAATACTACGGCGGCGGTGAAGGCGCTTACCGATATTGTGGTTACTTCCACCAATGCCAAGCTGATTGTGGATTCACTTCCCAAGGATGAAAAGATTATCTTTGGACCGGATAAGAATTTGGGAGATTATATCAATAAGCTGACTGGTAGGAATATGCTTTTATGGGATGGCGTATGTCATGTCCACGCACAATTTTCACTTGATAAAATTATGGAATTGAAACGCCAATTTCCGGATGCTT
The DNA here is from genome assembly GCA_012728155.1 of Bacteroidales bacterium. GTDB lineage: Bacteria > Bacteroidota > Bacteroidia > Bacteroidales > Dysgonomonadaceae > Proteiniphilum. Next base: position 3,668 of record JAAYFR010000435.1, read on the forward strand.
TACTCTTGGCGCATCCGGAATGTCCCAAATACCTGTTGGAAATAGCGGATCATGTGGGATCTACATCCTCCATTTTACACTTTGCTACCCATTCCGATCAAGCACAATTTATCGTAGCCACAGAAGCAGGAATATTACATCAGATGCAGAAAGAGAATCCTGAAAAGGAATTTATTCCGGCACCGCCAGAGGATTCTACTTGTGCTTGTAATGAGTGTTTTTATATGAAAATGAATAATTTGGAGAAACTGTATCTTTCTCTAAAAAATGAAAAACCGGAGATTTTGGTGGATGAAGCGATAAGGGTAAAAGCGGTAAAACCGATTGAAAAAATGTTGGAAATATCGGCACGATACGGATTATGAATAACTGCTTACTTTTTCGTACCTTTGTGCCCGCAAAAGTAGTATGATCGTTTCAATGCTGCTCCCGACTCTCGATCTTTGTAGCGAAGCAGTCAAAAAGATTTAAAAAAAAATGGCTTTACAATGTGGTATTGTAGGGCTTCCCAATGTGGGGAAGTCAACCCTTTTTAATTGTTTGTCGAATGCGAAAGCACAAGCGGCTAATTTTCCGTTCTGTACCATTGAACCGAATGTGGGGGTGATTACCGTGCCGGATGAACGGTTACAGAGCTTGGCTGAATTGGTGCATCCTCAAAAAATTGTGCCTACTACGGTAGAAATCGTAGATATTGCCGGATTGGTAAAGGGTGCCAGTAAAGGTGAAGGTTTGGGCAATAAGTTTCTGGCCAATATTCGTGAGACAGATGCCATACTGCACCTGTTGCGTTGTTTTGATGATGCCAATGTGACCCATGTTGATGGCACTGTTGATCCGGTTCGGGATAAGGAGATCATCGATGCCGAACTGCAATTGAAAGATTTGGAAACCATTGAAGCGCGCATCAATAAAGTGGAAAAACAGGCCAAAACCGGTGGCGATAAAGATGCCCGGCTTGCTTTTGACCTCTATTCAAGGATTCGAGAAGTGTTGCTGCGCGGTGAATCGGCACGTACGCTCTCGTTCGAAACAAAAGAAGAGAGACGAATTGCCGATGAGCTTTTTCTTTTGACGGCAAAACCTGTCTTGTATGTCTGTAATGTGGATGAAGAGAGTGCGATCACCGGGAATCGATATGTAGATGCAGTGCGTGAATCGATCAAAAATGAAAAGGCGGAAATTTTGGTGGTGGCAGCAAAAATTGAATCGGAGATAGCCGAGTTCGATACCTATGAAGAACGGGAGATGTTTTTGAATGAGATCGGTTTGGAGGAATCGGGTGTAAGCAGGCTGATCAAAGCGGCCTATAATCTGTTGAATCTGCAGACATTCTTGACGGCAGGGCCACAGGAAGTACGTGCCTTGACATTTCAAAAAGGATGGAAAGCGCCACAATGTGCCGGGGTGATCCATACCGATTTCGAGAAAGGGTTTATCCGTGCCGAAGTGATCAAGTATGCCGATTATATCGCTTATGGCTCCGAAAATGGGGTGAAAGAGGCCGGAAAAATGAGTGTGGAGGGAAAGGAATATGTTGTGCAGGATGGGGATGTGATGCATTTCAGGTTTAATGTGTGACAATTCTATCGAACGAAGTGGAAATATGAGATAGTTGATCCAGAATTATCTTTAAGATCTATACCTGATTTTATTTAGAACCGATTTAAATAAGCGTTTTATTGCTAAATATGTTATAAAACATAAAGATAAATTTTTAATTAATCGTTTAACTTACTATTTTTGTTCCATCTTTTGATATATTATTATAAAGCGTGAAAAAAGTTTCCTTAAAGGTCATTGCAAGAGAATTGGGTGTCTCTGCTGCTACTGTGTCGCTTGTGTTGAATGGAAAGAACAAGAATGGCAGGGTCAGCGAGGAGATGTCCAAAAAAATTATCGATAAGGCAGCTGAATTGAATTATATCCCCAATAGTTTGGCGAAGGGGTTAAAGATGGGTCATTCGAAATCGATCGGCTTGATCGTAGCTGATATTTCGAATGTTTTTTTTGGTACGTTGGCACTTCATATCCAGAATTATGCCGAAAGTGAGGGATATACGGTCATTATTGGCAATACCAATGAAAAGTTGGCACAGATGGAGAAGATTATCTTTTTTCTCAATTCGCGGCAGGTGGATGGGTTGATCATTACGCCGGCCGAGGGAAGCGATGAGTTGATTCAATCGATTTTAGAGATTAAGAAACCGCTGGTGTTGGTAGATAGGGGATTTCCCGATTTAGATGTTTCTTCCGTGTTGATCAACAATTATGAAATATGTTTTCGTGCCACAAAACAGTTGATCGATCAAGGGTATAAAAATTCAGCGTTTATTGGTTACAAGCAGAATCAATTCCATACCAATGAACGGAAAAGAGGATTTGTTGAAGCCATGAAAGAGGCTGCTCTGTTTACTCCTGATCAGGTAAAGGAGGTTAGCTATCAATCTTTGGAAGAAGATATGGACGAGGTAATTTCGCAGTTGTTGAAATGCGCGCAAAAAGTGGAGGCTATTTTCTTTGCCACCAATACAATTTCTATGGCAGGAGTGAAATCGCTTCTTAAACGTGGGGTGCTTATCCAGAAAGATATTCAGGTAATGTGTTTCGATGAAACAGATGCCATTAATCTCTTTCCATTCAGGGTACCGTTTATCAAGCAACCCATAGAGGAAATGGCAAGAAAAGCATTGGAATTATTGATTGAGCAAATTGAGAAGAAAGAGGTGAAAAACCACAAACTTTTTTTGGAAGCTGAATTGATCAGTTGATTTTTTTTACAATAAGTTAATCGTTTAATTTTTATTTTTTTTAGGGTCACCATAATCGAAGAGAAATTATTCATCATAATAGTTAATCGTTTAACTAAGGATTGAGACAAATTATTTTAAAAGGAGTATGAATATGAAACAAGTTTATCCTAAAATTGGAATCCGTCCTATTATAGATGGGCGTCGGGGAGGCATCAGGGAATCTCTTGAAGATACGACCATGAACCTTGCCAAAAGTGTTGTGAAACTGTACCGTGATCATCTTCGTTATCCCGATGGATCGGTGGTAGAATGTGTGATTGCGGACTCCTGCATTGGGGGTGTGCGAGAGGCTGCTTTGTGTGCAGAAAAGTTTGAACGGGAGAATGTGGGTCTTTCTTTATCGGTGACTCCCTGTTGGTGTTACGGGTCGGAGACTATTGACATGAATCCCTATATACCCAAGGCAATTTGGGGATTTAACGGTACAGAACGTCCCGGAGCGGTTTATCTGGCAGCGGCTTTGGCGGTTCATAACCAGAAGGGGTTACCGGCATTTGGTATTTACGGAAGGGAAGTGCAGGATATGAATGACCCGGCCATACCGGGTGATGTGGAGGAGAAGCTGCTTCGTTTTGCCCGTGCCGGCCTGGCGGTCGCTCTTATGCGGGGGAAATCGTATTTGGCAATAGGTTCTGTCTGTATGGGGATTGGCGGCTCCATGGTTCAACCCGACTTTTTACAGGAATATTTAGGGATGCGTGCAGAATTTGTAGACAGCTCGGAGATCATCCGCCGGATTGAGCAGGAGATCTACGACAAGGAGGAGTACCGGAGAGCGATCGATTGGGTGGAAAAGAACTGTAAACCGAATGAATTGCCCGATCATAATCCGGAAACGATTCGCCGCAGTCGTGCACAAAAAGATGCCGATTGGGCATATGTGGTGAAAATGACCATGATCATGCGAGATCTGCTGATCGGCAATAAAAAGCTCACTGAGATGGGTTTTGCTGAAGAAGCAATGGGTCACAATGCCATTTCGGGTGGTTTTCAGGGACAACGGCAGTGGACCGACTTTCTTCCGAATGGCGATTTTTCGGAGGCTATCCTCAATTCGTCGTTCGATTGGAATGGGATACGTGCTCCATTTGCTTTTGCCACCGAAAATGATCACTTGAACGCCCTCTCCATGTTGTTCGGCAATCTGTTGACAAATAGGGCCCAAATTTTTGCCGATGTGCGTACCTACTGGAGTCCCGAATCCATTGAACGGGTAAGCGGCTGGAAGCCGGAAGGGATGTTGAAAGACGGAGTGATCCATCTCATCAATTCGGGTGCGTGTACCCTTGATGCAACCGGAGAGCAGACGAAAGAGGGAAAGCCGGTCATGAAACCCCATTGGGAGATAGAGGAGCGTGAAGTAGATGCCATGTTGAAAGCCACTCAATGGGGGCCATCGTCGCTTGAATACTTCCGGGGAGGCGGTTATTCCTCCAAATTATTGTCGAAAGCAGGGATGCCTGTCACCATGTGCCGGTTGAATCTGGTAAAAGGGGTGGGGCCAGTGCTCCAGATCGCTGAAGGGTGGACGGTTACTTTTCCGGAAGAGGTATTTTCGATCATCGACAGGCGAACCGATAAAACATGGCCATCTACTTTTTTTGTACCGAGGCTGACCGGAAAAGGGCGTTTTACCGATACCTACTCGGTCATGAACTATTGGGGAGCCAATCATGGTGCCATCAGCTACGGCCATATCGGTGCCGACTTGATTACGCTCGCTTCGATGCTTTCGATACCGGTCAATATGCACAATATGGATGAGTCGGCGATCTTTCGTCCCTCGGCATGGTCCTCCTTCGGTTCCGATAATGAAGGGGCGGATTATCGGGCATGTACTGTTTATGGACCATTATACAGATAATTCAATAAGAAGGATTTTTTTGAAAAAACAAATCATAGTAGGGTTTCTTCTTCTCTTTCTTCTACATAATTCATGTAGAGAGAACTACCAAGATGTTTCATCCGGTCTCATATTTTCTGCCCTTTTACAACCGATAGATGGAAGAAGTATGCGATCTTCATCGACCAAAACCGATGAAGAAGGGAGGCCCATTCCTCATAATTCGGATAATTCGACGGTATTGCCAGGTGAGACCAAAGTGGTGCTTGATGCCATAGGTGCAGGTATCGTAACCCATATGTGGTTTACTTTTCTGGGACCGGAAAAGCATCCCTGGGCGCCGAACGGTTCAGCCACACATCAGGAGATGGTGTTGAGAATCTTTTACGATGGCAATGAAAAACCGGGAGTAGAGGTGCCTTTTGGCGATTTTTTCGCCAATTGTTTCGGTAAACGCAGTGAGGTAATCAGTCTCCCCGTTATTGTTGAAGATGCCGATTCATACAATTGTTTTTGGCATATCCCATTTAAAAAATCGATACGGATTGAAATTGTCAACCAAAGTAAAGAAAAAAACATCAGCCTACTCTATTATAATATTGACTGGATCAAGAAGGAGAAACTACCCAAAGAGACACCCTATTTTTATGCAAAGTATCGGCAGGAATATCCCACCGTGGGCGAGGGTGATTATTTGATTCTGGAAACTGAAGGGAAGGGACATTATGTGGGGACGGTTCTGGCGGTAAGAACGCGGAGCCCATCATGGTTCGGTGAAGGAGACGAGAAAATTTATATTGACGGAGAAGAGAAGCCTTCAATTTGGGGAACCGGTACGGAAGATTATTTTCTTTCTGCCTGGGGCTCAAATCAAACGTGCATACTCCCTATTTCGGAACGGTCTATTTTGATCAATGGGGAATAGTGGGCAGTCATACCTCGGCTTATCGTTGGCATCTTGCCGATCCCATTGTCTTCAATAAAAAGATAAAGGTGACGATGGAGACTTATGGCTGGATTTCTCCCGATGAAAATGCAGAGCAGAAAGCACACAGCTGGAATAAGAGAGAGGATGATTTTGCTTTTGATAGAGAGAATGATTGGGTGGTGAACCCGAAATTATATCATTGAGTCCACTCCAAAAAGTGCTTGTGGATAGTTTAGCTATATTTTTTATTGTGCGACATATGACTTAATAGTCAATTTATAAGGGATTTATTCCATTGGATGAGGAAATTGTAAAACAAATGGTCCGCATGATTTTTTCTGAACAGTGGAATAGAAGGGATAAGAGAAGAGATTTTAAGGATTGCCTGAAAAATGGGAGGAAATTGTTTTCAATCATTTAAACAATTAATAATTAGTTGCAAAGAGTATGAAAAACAGACATTTAAAAAAATTGTTTCTGATTACCTTATTCAGTGTAGGAAACATGTTGTTTTGTATGGCACAATCGGGACACAAAGTTACCGGTCGTGTGATGGATACGAAAAATGAACTCCTGATTGGGGTGAATGTGATGGAAGTAGGTACTACAAATGGAGCGGTAACAGATATTAATGGTACTTATATCATTCATCTGACGACACAAGATCCGGTTCTTCGTTTCACTTATGTGGGCTTTAAGGAAAGAGAAGTTCAAGTAGGGAAACAGGGAATTATTGATATCTTTCTGGAGGAAGAGACGGAGGCCCTCGAAGAGGTAGTGGTTATTGGCTATGGGACTCAAAAGAAGGTTTCGGTAACGGGAGCGGTTTCCAATGCCGAAGTGAAACAACTTCAAGCGGTTCCGGCAGCCTCTTTGTCAAATGCATTGGGCGGGACAATTCCGGGAATTATCACCCGTCAATCGAGTGGTGAACCGGGGTTCGATGGGGCAGCTCTCTACATTCGCGGTATGGCCACCCTGAATACCGGGTCGGGTTTTACCTCTCCGCTTATTTTGGTTGACGGGGTGGAGCGCGATATCAATGTGGTGAATATTCAGGAAGTAGAAAGTTTCACTATTTTGAAAGATGCTTCTGCTACGGCTGTGTATGGGGTACAAGGGGCGAATGGGGTTATCCTGATCACCACCAAGAAAGGGGTTCAAGGGAAACCGAAGGTCACTTACCGCGGCGAATATGCCACGCTTCAGGGGAAACGGTTCCCCCAATATATCGAAGCCTATGAATTTGCGACTTTGATGAATGAAGCCGCATTCAACTCCCAACTGTCGTCGTTACCCTGGAGCTCTGAAGATATCCAGACATTCAAAGATGGATCCGAACCCTATCTCTACCCC
>JAAYFR010000436.1 GCA_012728155.1 Bacteroidales bacterium
GAATATAGTGCGCGAAAAGGAGAGCGGCACCATCGAGCAGATGAATGTATCGCCGGTCAAGAAGTCGTCGTTCATTCTGGCCAAACTCATTCCCTACTGGATTATGGGGTTGGTTGTGCTGTCGTTGTGTTTTCTGGTTGCGTGGATAATCTACGGGCGGCTGCCTCGGGGCAACACACTGACGATTTACGCCATCGCGCTGCTGTTTATTCTCACAATGTCGGGATTCGGACTGATGATCTCCAATTCGTCGTCGACCATGCAGCAGGCCATGTTCGTGATGTTTTTCTTTATGATGATTTTGATCTTGATGAGCGGATTATTCACACCCATCACCAGTATGCCGAAATGGGCACAAGCCATCACCATCTTTAACCCGTTGAAATATTTTATGCAGGTAATGAGGCTGGTCTATCTCAAAGGCAGCACATTCTTTGAAATGATACCCCAATTCCTCGCCTTGTGCGGCTTCGCATTAGTTTTGAACGTATGGGCGGTGATGAGTTACAAGAAAAGTCAATAATTCAATCTAATCCTATACCATGATTTATGTGAGGCTGTATTCGCCCCCTCCCTTCTCGTCAGTACCATGATAATTTCCGCTCTTTTGTTACTTTCCAGGATACTGAAATTAGAGAGCTGCAGATTTTCTCCTCCATCTTGTGGTTGTCGTGTATCAATCTCGACCACAGTCTCTTTTATAATCCCAAAGTTATCCAGATCAACCTCTCCAATCACCAACGGGTATCTCGGGATACTTGCGCGAGGATTTTCATGCTGCAGATTTCCTATCCAATAGGTTTTTCCGTTAACTTTTGATTTAAAGAGTGTGGAGTGAGCGGTAGTCACGAAGAAGTTCTCACCGGAACTGTAAGTCAATGGTTCAGGCTCACTCCAGGTTCTGCAATAATCATCCGAAAATGCAACCCAAGCGTAACAGGGCAACTCTAATCTGGCGAGATTAGACCCACGGCATACCATGGCAAAATGGCCCTCTTGGTTTAACTCGACTATGGTAGGTTCAGAGAGTCCCCGGGTGGCCTTGTTGTGATCGATTCTTAACCAACCACCAAACTCGAACTCGATGTCTGCTCCATCAGGAAGCCATTTCCCGATCAAGACTCCCGCATCTTGGAATATGTATGCTCCGGCCACTGGCAGGTAAACTTCCTGTTTCTCTTCATCCCACGGGTGCAAGCCGATAGGAATCATAATTTCACCATTTGAAGCCCGGACAATGGGACGGGTAGCATCCACGTTATACCCGTTCCGCCCTATTTCAACCCCCTCAATTGGATTCATGTTGGAGTACCCCTTAGCGATGGCTTGCTTCAAAGGGGTAAACGTGACCCCGTTATCATTGGATGTCCGGTACCATATTTTATATTGTGGCGAACCGGTTTTGGTATCTCCTTTCCCGGGTGTAGAAATAGATAATTGTAAAACCCATGGCTTATCGTCTTCAGGCTCAAGATAAACATTTTCGGTGATATATCCACCATTTCCACTATAAAAATTTTCCTCTCCC
>JAAYFR010000437.1 GCA_012728155.1 Bacteroidales bacterium
TAATATAGTCGAGTTCCTCTTTCTCTATCCCCGCCGCCTCTATAGCCCGTTCGGCCGCTACGAGTGCCAAATCGGAAGTCGTCTCATCATCACTGGCATAACGCCGCTCGGCAATGGTGGTGATCTCTTCAAATTTACGTGTGATCTCTTCGTTAGGGGTGAGAAGTCTTTCTCCGGTAGAGTCGTAGAACTCATAATCATGAAAAAACTCATTTTTAATCTGTTTGGCAGGCACATAACTGCCACTACCGGTAAAAATACTATAAATCTTACTCATTCTATATTATTCTTAGTTAGCTTGATAACCTTACAACTTTTCATTGATCTTCCAGTTTGAATTCTATCACAGTTGATCTCCCTGTCAGAAGTTACAAAAGTACATGATTTTTTCTGAAAAAACCACAAACAGATAAAAATAACCTTTTTAAGGCATTTCCGTTCCGGTTGGCTTGCCAATGATCGGATTTGAAATATCCTCATACAATTCCAGATCGAAATAGTTGGCAGCCGCTGTCACATGGTCAAATATGTCAGAGACAATATCTTCATACTTCATCCATACTGTGGTGGAAGTAAAAAAATAGAGTTCCAACGGAAGTCCTTTCGATGTAGGCTGTAACTGCCTCACAATCAACAATAGCTCTCTATGAATATCAGGGTGATTTTTTAGATAATTTTTGATATACTGTCTATATAGCCCCATATTGGTCAGATTCCTGCCATTGATAGAGAGTGATTTATCTACTCCTTTCTCCCGATTATATTCATTGATCTCCTCACTTCTCAAACGGATATAATCTGCGATAAGTTCTATCTTCTCGAGTTCCTTCAGCTCCTCATCCTGCATGAAACGGATTGTTGATTGCTTCACGAAAACTGAACGTTTTAACCGTCTCCCCCCGGTATCTACCATACCGCGCCAGTTCTGGAACGATTCCGACACCAACGAATAGGGTGGAATAGTGGTGATTGTTTTATCGAAATTCCTGATCTTCACGGTAGTGAGCGTGATTTCAAACACATCACCATCCGCATCATGTTTGGGCATGGTAATCCAATCACCGATACGTACCATGTCGTTGGCCGATATCTGGATACTGGCCACAAATCCCAGGATAGGATCTTTGAATACCAGCATCAAAACAGCCGATAGCGCTCCCAGTCCGGTGAGCACCTTTGATGTTTCTTGCCCTGTAAGAATTGAGAAAAGAAGAATAAATCCAATACTGTAAAGCACCATCTTCACCACTTGTGCATGGCTTTCCAATGGTTTATCCCTCATCCTGGGTTTTTCTGAAAGAGTGTCGAAGAATGCATTCAAGCGCGACATCAGAAGCCATATCACATAGAATATTAGAAAAATATCCACCAATTTATTGACAAACAACATAGTTTTTGGGAATTGGTCAAAAATAATAGGGGTAGAACCTTTCACCAGGCTATAGGGGACCACCATCGCCAAAAAATGCGGAAAACGCCTCTTTATAAGGTTTGCAAGAAAATCGTTACGCGAGATTTTTCTAAAACGGGAAAGAATATTCATCAAGAGAAAACGGGTGAGGTATTGTATCACAAAAACCAGTACCGCCAACACTATTAAAAGGATAATCGGATTGATATATTTAGCCCAATTATCGGCAACTCCAAAATTTTGAAGCAATTGAAGAAACCAATTACTAATTTCATTGGTCGAACGCGATATTTGTTGGATATTTTCTTCGTTCATTGATTTTCTGTTTTTTGAAACCTAATCATACAAAGTTACAATTTATAATGGAAAAGCCGAGAAGAAGAATAGTAGAATAGTGGTGAAGGCCAAGTGGAACATACCGAATCGTAATATCGCATAAAGTGCACTATCTTTCAAAGAATAATTGTATATTTGCGAAGGCAGTCCACATCCCGATATGAATGGGAAACGGAATTGCAA
>JAAYFR010000049.1 GCA_012728155.1 Bacteroidales bacterium
ACCTATAATTCCGGCATACGGGATTGGACACTGAAAACCGATTTTGATTTTACACCAAATGTCAACCACGATGTTAAATTCGGCACCTCTTATACCTACCACACCTTTGCTCCCGATGTTATCTCCCTGAAAGTCATGGATACCGGACAGACAGAGCAAAATATCGAAACGGTGGCCGGCAGCCCCAAGGTGTATGCTCATGAAACAGCGACTTATCTGGAAGACAATATCTCGCTCGGAAAAATACTGAAAGTGAATTTGGGACTGCATTTCTCCTCATTCCATGTGCAGAAGAGCAATTACTTTTCCTTGCAGCCACGTGCGGGATTGAGGGTGCTGCTTAGCGATAACCTGTCGTTGAAAGCCGGTTATGCCTCCATGAACCAGTATATCCATATGCTTTCCAACAACACCATCAGCATGCCGACGGACCTGTGGGTACCGGCCACAGCAAAGATCAAACCGATGAAATCGCATCAGTATGCATTGGGTGCATTCTATTCACTTGAGAATATAGCCGATTTTTCCATCGAAGGATATTACAAGACAATGGACAACCTGCTCGAGTACAAAGATGGTGCTTCATTTATGGGGGCGTCCACCAATTGGGAAGAGAAGGTGAGTATGGGAAATGGCACAGCCTATGGCGTAGAATTTCTGGCGCAGCGGGCATTCGGTAATACTACCGGATGGATAGGATATACATGGGCTAAATCCGACAGGGTCTTCAACCGTCCGGGAAATACCATCAACAACGGGAAACCGTTTCCCGCAAAATACGACAGAAGACACGATGTCAGTATTACCGGCACACACAAGTTCTCCGAAAAGATTGATCTATCCGCCTCCTGGGTATTCAGCACGGGAAATGCCGCCACCTTCGCTTTCCACGAATATGCGGCAGCCGATTCTCCCACGTACAAATATAATTATTTCTTTCCCGAAGCTTATTCTTATGTGGAGTCACGGAACAATTTCAGGTACAACAATTATCACCGGTTAGATCTGGGTGTGAATTTCCATAAAAGAACCAAACGGGGAAGCCAGCGCACATGGAATGTCAGCATCTATAATGTATATAACCGGCTGAATCCCTTTTATGTGTATGTGTGGGATGAAACCTCCATGAATCATGAGACAGGCGAACGGAAAACAAAAAATGTTTTGCGACAGGCCACACTCTTCCCCATTATTCCTTCAGTAAGCTATACGATTAAATTTTAATTCTAAAGAGAATGAAACGAACTGTTACACTATATGCCCTTTTGCTATTCATCTTTGCAGGTTCTTTTATATCCTGCGAAAAAGATATCGAATTCAAAGGTAAAGTCACTGATCCACTGTTGGTGATGAATGCCCTGCTTACTCCTGAGTCGGTTGTTTCTGTGCAGCTGTCCCAGAGCCGTTTCGTACTCGGGGAAATAACTCCGTTCAACCCTATCTCCAATGCGACGGTATCCCTGTTCGTACACAACAGTTTGAAAGAACAACTGACTCATGGTGAAAATGGAACTTATATGGGAAGCTATTTTCCAAAACCGGGCGACGAAATAAAGATTGAAGTGGTTGCCGACAGGTTTAACAAACTTACATCACACACAGTAATTCCAGAGAAACCCCACGTAGAGGTCAATGATTCCACAGTGACCATGCGGGAAGAGGAGTATAAGAGTCCCTATCAACCCAACTCACTCTCTAAAATCACTTCACGTGATATGCAGCTACAATTGAAATTGACGGATAAAGCCAATGAGGAAAATTATTATTATCTGAAAGCCATGCAATATATTTCAGATAATGGCATGTTGCTCTCAGAAGAAGTCATCGACATAAAACTCAGCGAAGTGTTAAAGAATAATATCACCGATAGTGGCAATCTCTTTCAGGATATCTTTGGTGATGAGGAAGAGACGGAAAAGAGTGATAATCTTTTTTCGGATCTGTTTGTAGATGGAAAGGATATCCTGTTCGATTTCTCATTGCACAATATCTTGGAAGCAATTACTTATGTTGATGGAGAGATGGTGGATGATGGAAACAGTTATGGAAAAGAGGTGACCGTGGAATATGTCATAGAAATAGGGGAAAGCTCAAAAGATATGTATCAATATTTGATTTCCGGCAACAAAGCCCTGAACGCGGAAGATTACGGCCCGTTTACCGAACCGGTGATGATACATACGAATATTGAAAATGGCCTTGGAATTCTCGGTGCATACAATACTTACCGGTTCTCCTCCCGTTTTCAATCAAATTATCTGCCCTACTACTTCCCTCGTTAGAATTTGCTTATTTTGATCAATCATAGATGCGGTTGGCGAAGAAGTTGAGCAATCCCCAATTGATACGGTACCATCGCCTCGTGGCCCGTTGTTTGCCCCCAAATTGAAGCAGGAACCGTGAGCGGCCGGCATTTTCATTCAGAAAGCTTACATCCATAAAATCGAAATAGTGAAAACCTTTGCTTTCCGATATCTGCATCGCCTGATAAATGGTGAAGATGGTAGGGTAAAGCAATTTATATCGTTTCGATTTGCCCCAATAGTAGAGGCAATAAACCGTCTCCTTTTTTTCAAATCCCAAGATGGCACCCCCGATAATTTTACCCTGATAACGGGCAAGTAATATTTTTCCTTTGCCTTGCCTTATATAGTGGCAGAAGAAATTCTCGAAGTATTGGTAAGGAGGAAACCGATGCGATATTTTTTTGTTGTTCGTATCACGGATCAATTGGTACATCTCCGGTAACTTCTCTTCAGAGGTGAATTCTTCCATTACAACCCCCTTTTTTATGGCGTTGTTCACCTGGTTCTTCCTGCTCT
>JAAYFR010000438.1 GCA_012728155.1 Bacteroidales bacterium
CATTGGGACAGGGCGCACCCATGATTGCCGCACTGTGGGGTCTGTTTATTTGGAAGGAATTCAAAGGATCATCAAAAATGGTAAATCTGCTGCTGACCCTTATGTTCATCTTTTTTATCGCGGGACTGGCCATGATTGTCATCTCTGGAGGAAACTAAAAACAGACAAAATAATGGAGTGGCCTATAATGGGGTGATGGCTCTCTACGGATCGAGACCATCATCCCCTCCCGCTCCGTCCGCTGCTTTTGCTTCCTCTGCTTCCTCTGCTTCCTCTTCCCATACCACCTCCGGTTTTTGAGGTCCCTCCTTGCGGAAAACAAGGGCAAAGATAAGCCCGCTGATGGCCCCCGACAGATGGCCTTCCCATGAGATGGAGGCATCCACCAGCTCGGCGATGGGGGAAATACTCCAGATAGTGCTTCCATAAATAAATGCAACAATCAAAGAGACGGCAACCAAAGGAATATATTTTCTAAAAATACCACTGAAAAAAAGGAAAAAAAGCAGGGCGAAGACGAGTCCGCTTGCACCCACATGATAAGCCCCCCGTCCGATAAGCCAGGTAAAGAAACCACTCGACAACCATAAACAGACAAAGGTTCCAAATGCAATTTTGCTGTAGAAATAGAATAAGAACCAGATCATTATCAGCAACGGGAGTGTATTCGAGAGCAGATGGGAAAAAGAGGCATGTATAAAAGGAGAAAAGATGACCCCGATCAAGCCGTCGGCAACTCCCGGTAATATCCCCAAACGCGACAGATTCCACTCAAACAATCCGGCATAGTCGACAACAAATGACAGCCAGACCAGGACAACGAACACAATAGCCGGTAAAAGAGCAAGCTGTGCCCGCTTCTTCTCAATTTTGTACCATGATGGGTTATCTCTGTTCATTTCTCAAAATATATCCTCTTGATTACAAATGTACAAACTTTTCTTTGTAAATTAGATTTCATTTTATTATCTTTCGCAAGAATTGTGTGAGACAGATTACCCTAAATTATACAACGATGAGTTACTTGAAATTTGACAAAGAGCTGATGATTAACCTGGAGTACTCTCTTTACCGAAATGTTTTGAGAACAAATCGAAGGGGTGCTTATCAGAATACATCCATATCTGGCTGCAATACAACAAAATACCAAGGTCTTCTTGTGATGCCCGTATCCTATCTCGACGATGAGAACCACCTCATCCTCTCCTCTTTCGATGAGACGGTCATACAACACGGGGCAGAATTTAACCTGGGTATTCATCGCTATGCAGGTGACAACTACAACCCGAAAGGACATAAATATATCCGTGAATTCAACAGTGATAGCGTACCCAAAACCATCTATCGTATTGGAGGTGTGATATTGTCCAAGGAGATCATGTTTTCCTCAAAGGAGAACCGGTTAATGATCCGATATACACTTTTGGATGCCCATTCTCCGACCATTATCCGATTTAAACCTTTTCTGGCCTTCCGAGAGATCTCTCAACTCACACGAGAGAACGACCAGGTGGATAAATCCTACCGTGAGGTGGAGAATGGAATCAGCACCTGTATGTATTCCGGTTATCCCGAATTGTTCATGCAATTCAATAAAAAACCTGAATTTATCTTTCATCCCGACTGGTACCGCGACATCGAATATCTGCAAGACCTACAAAGTGGCGACACATTCCAAGAGGATCTCTATGTGCCGGGTTATTTCGAAATGTCTATCAGCAAGGGTGAAGAGATTATCTTCTCGGCAGGAGATATTGTCGTTGACACATCTAAGCTGGCTGAAGAGTTTGATTTCGAAATAGGTAAACGAACCCCGCGCTCCAATTTTTACAACTGCCTCAAGAATTCAAGTCATCAGTTTTATTATATCCCACAAAAAGACAAACATTACCTTCTGGCAGGATATCCCTGGTTTAAAGTACGCGCACGTGACCAGTTTATTGCTCTTCCCGGTTGTACCCTTTCTGTAGATAAACCACAGGATTTCGAATTGATGATGGATACTGCGATCCCCCATCTAAG
>JAAYFR010000439.1 GCA_012728155.1 Bacteroidales bacterium
CAGGTGACATGAGCCCGACGATTGTGGCCGGCGGTATGAAGGTGGCGTTGATTACTACCGTGGGTGGTTTGATCGTGGCTATTATCCTCCAGATCATTTACAACTACATCCTTTCCAAGATGGAAGGTATCCTGAACAAGATGGAAGATGCTTCCATTACTTTCTTGGATCAGGTGATCAAATATAACGTTAAATACAAAAACTTGTAATTATTATGGCTGTTACAAAAATAAGCAGAACTTCCAGATTTACCCTCTATATAGGAGTATTGATATCTCTTGTGGTGTTGGGGTTATTCTTTCTGGGGGGACAGGCGTCAGAGCAGGAGAAGCTCGTTGCCGATATGAGCCAGCCTAAGTTTACCGATCTTCTATTGTACTGGATGTATGTGCTGTTGGTAGTTACCGTTGTTGTGTGGGTGTTGTTTGTGATACTCTCCTCGGTAACGCAACTGAAAGAAAACCCGAAGAAAGCATTGGGTGGATTTCTGGCACTTCTTGGTTTGGCAGCAATGCTGGTAATCACCTATGTGATAGGTGATGGAACCCTTTTGAATATTCCGGGATATGAAGGCAGTGACAATCGCCCGACGATGTTGAAGATGACAGACATGTGGCTCTACAGTATGTATGTCATGTTTGTAGTGACAATATTGGCGATGATTATCTTACCATTTATCGGAGGGAGAAAAAAATAATCGACCCGATCGAAGGTCAATTTAAAGAAAGGTTTTTATATGGCAAAGTCAAGTAGAAAAGTTCCGGGACTTAACGCAAGTTCAATGGCAGACGTCTCATTTCTTTTGCTGACCTTTTTCCTACTTGTTTCGAACATGGATGTCGACTCGGGTTTGGCACGACGGCTTCCGCCGCCACCACAGACAGAGGATCTATCCTCCGTGGATGTGCAACGCAGGAACCTGTTTGTCGTTCTGGTGAATTCCCAGAACGAGACCATGGCAGCAAACCAGCATGCTACCGAGTGGTATGCCAATGAGGCTGAGTTGAGAGGCGAAGCAGGTGGAAAAATGTCGCTGAAGGATAAGGTGAAGGAGTTTGTGTTGAACCCCTCCAACAGTGCAGATTTACCTGAATTGGAGGAGCAGGATTTCGGAGAGCCTATCGGATTTGTTCCGGTTACCGCAGCCCACGTGATCTCCATTCAAAACGATGCTACTACCAGTTATAAAGCATATATCGCTGTACAGAACGAGGTGGTAAAGGCATACAACGAATTGAGAAATGAGGGTGCGAAGAAGTATTTCAACAGCTCCTATGGGGAGTTGACGGAAGATCAACAGAAACAGATCCAGAATCTTTATCCTCAACGTATTTCTGAGGCAGAACCTAAAAATTATGGAGGAGGAGAATAGAAATGGGAAAATTTAATAAAAGTGGTAAGAGAGAGATGCCCGAAATGAATACGGCATCGATGCCTGACATCGTTTTCGCCATCCTGTTTTTCTTTATGGTGACAACGACCATGCGTTCTGAAACATTGATGGTAAAAGTGCACATCCCTACTGCTTCCGAAGTGCAGAAGTTAGAGAAAAAGTCGCTGGTGACCTATATCAATATAGGTGCTCCGATGGATGCAAGATTGGGAACCGGTACCCAAATGCAGTTGAACGACCGGTTCGCTCAAGTATCGGAAATCCAGGATTATATTGCACAGGAGAAGGCAAGTATGAGCGAGGCGGACCAACCGCTGATGACGGTCTCCATCAAAGCAGATGAGGATACGCGCATGCAATACATTACAGATGTGAAGCAGGCGCTGAGACAAGCTTATGCATTGAAGATAAGCTATTCGGCCCGAAAGGCAGAGATTTGATCATCTCAGAAAACGAGATAGTAAAAAAACCGGATTACTCCAAAGTAATCCGGTTTTTTTTGCCATATCCATTCACTTATCACTTTCAGACACACAATTCATAGGATTGGATGGGTGTAGCAAGCTTTACGATCTCCCTCTGGTTCTAGTCACCAATTTATAGGCGAAGATGGTGGTCACAAAGTAGAAGGCTGTCTGTATCCAGAGAGCGATATATTCGAATCGTACCTGATCCAGTGCGGCCCCCATCGTGTTGATCTTAAAATATCCCTGGATGCCGAAGGTGCTGGGGAAGAGCATGCTGAATATTTTCCAGAACCACGGCATATTGGATTGAGGCCATGAGATCCCACTCAGAAAGAGTAATACTACCGAGAAGAAGGGGAAGATGATCATGCTTGTCTCCCGATTGCGGATAAATACCGATATCAACATCGAAAAGAAGATGACCGACAAGAGGAATGGGGTGAAAAATCGAATTATATCCCACGGATTACCGATATGCGGCAGATGGAATATGCGCGGTATAGCCAGTAATATATAGGCGTTGATCACTATGTAGATAGTTAAATAAGTGAGTGCCTTGCCGAAAATGACAGGGAAGTACTTTCCCTTTTGACGGAAATGGGGGTCAATAATGGCCAGCTTCTCTTCGCGCAACGATCCGGTCAGCATGGTGATGCCGAAGAAGAGGGTCTGGTGAATGACCAAGACAAGTACCGCCGGAAGAAGGAAGCTGGCGAATCCCATCGACTCGTTGAACAGGATATTCTTTTCGTAACGGAAGGGGGCTGTCGATATTTCGGCGCTTCTTCCGGTGATGCCGGCTGCGTTTATCCGTTCTATCTGGATATCCTTTCCCGTTTCGAGTATGCCGAGATTGGCTCCCAACATCATGGCGCGGTAATAGAGGAAACTGCTCATGTCGCAATAGATCGATACCGTGGCCTGTTCGTTGCGGTGGATCTTCCCGCTGTAATCTTTTGGAATATGGATTACACCATGTATCTTCTGCTTGTAGAACGGCTCTTTCACCTCTTCAAGGTTATTCAACTGATAGGTCACACGTAGGGCGGGCGGAGCAGCCAGCCTCCTTACCAGCTCTCGCGACTCTCCACTTCGTGATTCGTCGATCACGGCGATGGGCATGTCGTATATGGTCTCGTTACGGTAAATGGATGAATAGAGGATCGGATAGATCAGTGTCGCTCCAAGAAAAACGACAACCAGTCCGGAATCTTTCAGGATTATCCGGTATTCATCCAGCATAATATAGATAACCCGTCGTATCTCATGTAAGAAACGGGAGAATATATTGGATCTATTGGAGTTGTTCATTGAATATGCTGTTTTTTATTTCTTCTCTCTCATCTGTCAGGATGGTGTGTTTTAACCGGTTGTAGATCAGGATCGGCAAGAGTAAAAATGCCATCATCCCGGCGAAGTAGATCAGCGAATAGCGTATCTCTGCCCCATGTAACGCCTCATTGACATAGATCTTGAAGAAATAGCGGATGGGAAAAAACCAGGCGAAAATATGCGCTCCATGGGGCATCGCCTCTATCGGAAAGGTGAAACCGGCAAAGGAGAAACTCAATAGCCCGTAAAATACCCCCAAACTGATGGAGTCGCGCAGCCGCTGGAACAGGCCGATGATAAATATGCCGATGGATTGATGGCTTACGACAAAAAGGAACATGGCAAGCGATAACCAGACAATGCTGCCGTTCATGGGAAAGCCCATCACTCCGTAGAGCAGGAATAATCCTATCAATCCCAATAAGGTGAAAAGGAGGGTGTGGGGTAGCACCTTGCCGGTAAGGGCTGCCATTATCGACTCATTACCCGTGGCGAGCCATTCCCGTGTGGTGTTTTGTTTCATCTCCACGCCGATAGCGTAAATGGTAAACATGATGATCAGCAATTGCAATACACCCGGTAGCAACACATTCGAGAGGTAGACACTGTAGTTGGTGTAGGGATTGCCGATCTGGTGCGTCTCTATAGCGATAGGCTGCAGGATAGGCATCAGGTTCTCCTCGCCCGTACCTCCCTTTGCCTGTAGCGACTGTTGCAGGATAAAACCCGAGATCAGCTCGCTGATATAGGTCAGCTCCTTATAGGAGAGCGACCCCGCCACCAGGTAGGCATCGTTGACATAGAAGGAGAGCGACGGCTGCCGGTTGGCAAGCAAGTCGGCTTGGAATCCCGGGGGGATGTCGACAATGGCGTAAATCCTCCCCTTTTGCATCTCTTTGCGGGCTTCGGTGAAGGAGGCATACCTGCCGACGATTTCCATCTGGGGAGAGGCATCTATATTGCGTTCCAAGGTGCGCGACATCGATGAGTTGTCGCTATCGACAATGCCGATGGGAAGGCGCATAGGAAATCCTTCCGACATCATCGTCAGGAAGAAAAGATAGCTGAAGAGCATTGCGAATATCGGAGCGAGAAGATAGATGGGATGCGATAACATCCGTTTCCACTCCCTACGTGCCACATTCCTGGTCTGCTCTATGATTGATTTGGACATGTTGTTGCTTGTTGAATCCGGTGAATTATACTCATTTCGCGCCATTCACCACCAACGCCGTCATGCCCGGACGGAGCTCCTTGATGGGCGCTACCGGTTTGGCACGAACTTCAAATGTTTTCAGGTCGAAATCACCGGTGGTTTTTGTCGCCTTCCAGGTGGCAAACGAAGCCATCGCCTTTATGTAGTGCACCTGCAGTTTGGCCTCCTGGTTATTCAAGGCGGGAATCTTGACGGTGATTATGGCACCTTGCTTCATCTCCTGGAGCAGATCTTCCCGTACGTTGAAACTGAACCAGATGTCATTCAAATCGATGATATTCATGATGGGGGCGCCGGTGCCGACCAACTCTCCCTGCTTGGGGAAGACCTCCGTTACCTCTCCCGAAATAGGAGCCACGAGGGTGATCTCTTTCATATAGGCCTCTACCTCTTGTACCGCTCCCTCTGCACGATTGACCATCGCCAGGGCGGCGGCTTTATCTTCCGCTTCGGCACCGTTTTTGGCCATCTCATATTGCGTCTTGGCAGCAGCAGACTGGGCTACTGCCGCCTGGTACTGTGCTTCGACCTCATCCCGCTTTTGGGCGGTGACCACCCCTTTTTCGAAAAGGCGCTCCACCCGGTCGTATGATTTTTTGGCGATATCTACTCCCACCTCCGCCTTTTGCCACATCTCATAGGCACCCTGAATCACTTCGCTCCGTGCACCCTTTTGTGCTTTGCGGTCTTGTGCCAATGCCGCATTTTGAGCAGCCGTTGCTTGTGCCAGTTTCGCATAGATCTCGGGGCTGTCGATCAATACCAGGGTATCCCCCTTGTTCACCCACTCACCCTCTTTTGCCAGAAACTGCTGAATGCGGCCGGCTACTTTTCCTGAGACCCGTACTTCGGTCGCCTCGGCGGATCCTTGAATCACAACCGGTTCCGGTTTGTAAATAATCCACCCGATCACAAAAAGTATGACCACTACAGCGATAACTCCGACCAATGCGATCCGCAGATTGCGTATGTTTCCTCTTTTCTCTTTTTCCATCTCTGTTCTATCTTGTTTAATTATTGAATCATTATTTCACCGACCGGTGAATCACTTCCTAATAAAGCGTTCCCGTCGATTTCTTCAAATAGAGGTTGTTTAATTTCACATCTACAGTGGCATCAAGATGTTCCGACTCGGCCGACAACCAGGCGGTTTGCGCCATCAATAAATCGGTAGAGGTGATGACACCCGCGTCAAAGCCCTCCTGAGCATAGAAGAGATTTTCTTTGGCATTTTCTACATTCTTACGGGTCATTTCCTGTTTTTTCAAGCTTTCACCAATCCGATAGCTGTTCTGTTGTATCTGCAACTCGATTTTCTCTTTCGCCTCTTCCAGCTCGAGCTTGGTTATCACCGCTTGCGTACGAGCTGCATTGAGCGTGTGCACCTTCTCCCCGAAATGGAACAGGGGCACAATGGCGGTGACGCCGACGGTGAACATGCCGTTGAATTTTTTCTCCACCCCGTTGAATGCGTTCGGGTTGGTGGTGACATATCCACCGGTGAGGGCAACGGAAGGCATGAAACGGGAAGCCATGATCTTGCTGTTCGATTCAGCGATGTTGTCCACTTGCGTCAGCAGCTTGATCTCAGGGCGATTGGCCCATGCCTGCTGAATAGAAACTGACGGCTGCACCTCAAACGACTCCTGGAGATCGGCATCTTTCAACACTGTAGGCTCCTCTAACGGCAGTCCACATAGCTGGTTCAATGCCATCCGCGAAAGATTTAACCCGTTTTCTGCTTTTGTCAGGGAAACATCCGCTTCGTTCAGCTTGACCTTTATCTTCAGTGCATCGGCTTTCGTGGCCATCCCCTCCTCCCGGAGCGCTTCCATATTCTTGTCGAGTTCGGCAATCAGGTTGCGGTACTCCTTTGCCAGTCTCACCTTGTTTTCTAACGATACCAGACGCCAGTAGGCCTCATCCACGTTTACCAGCAGATCTTCCCGCTTCTCCTGAACCCGTACTTCGGCGATGGCCTGGTTGGATTTGGCAATCTTATTGAGCTGCACAATCTTGCCACCCATAAAAAGGGGTTGTGCGAAACTGATGCCGCCGACGAAGATATTGTGCATGTCGAATTCCATCGCCTCCTTGGGCAGGATCGCGTGATTCTTCCATTGTAAATTTTCGGGGTTTTTTTGTGGATCGAACGGATTCCCTTGCGCATCGAGCGGGACAGGTGTGCCGTCGACCATGACAAATTTATTGTTGACGGCCGAATCGTCGAAGGTGAAGGTGCCATCCGCATTGGGAGTAGGACGGGAGGTTGGCCCGATGCCGGGACCAAATTGACCGTTGGCATCTACCACGCCGATCGGCAAGAAGGCGTCTTCACCAAGGAGAGAGAGGCTCTTCTGATTGTAGAGGTACGACCCATACGCCGATATGTTTGGGAAAAACTGAGCAAATGCCGCTTTCGATAAGGATTGCGCCGCATGCAGATTCTCTTCCGCTACTTTTAAACTTTTATTGTTTTCGAGAGCCAGTTGCCGACACTCTTCCAAATCGACCTGCCTCTGTGCTTGAAGGGAGGCAAGAAAGCAGATGCTGCCAAGTACCAATAATAATCTCTTCATAATCTACATAGTTTATCAAAATCAGGCTATCTCTTGCAACGACATAATCCAAACATATTTCTCTTTTTTCATCTTTTATTTCGATATAGTTAGTTGAACAACTATATCGATACATTTTGTCAAATTGGATCAATAACCTGAAAAACAATTCAATATTTACTTAAATTTTGCATGATCCGTATCAACACATCTTTGGCGCCAACCAGCTCCTCATCCGATATCTCTTTCAATGTGTGA
>JAAYFR010000440.1 GCA_012728155.1 Bacteroidales bacterium
CGAGGCAGCAGCCGATTTCATCAAGCAGATCACCGACTTCATATATAAAGAGATCTCCAAGAGTGAGGGCATCATTGAGGCTATTGCCGACAAGACCTGCCTGAGTACTTCCCAACTGAATCGCAAGATCAAGGCAGCTACCGGAATGACCACCTCGAACTTTATCCTGAAAATCAGACTGAACAAAGCCGCCCAACTGCTCACGCGGACACAAAAACCAATCGGGGAAATTGCCACAAGCTGTGGGTTTAACGATTTTGCCTACTTCTCACGCACCTTTAAGAAGGAATTTCACATGACACCGACCTCCTTCCAACGGCTCCCCCATTCCATCAATTAGCACAAAAAAAATAGAAGCTGAGAATTATAATAATGTCTGCTATCCTGATTTGTATATATCCCTATTTTTTTAGTAAAAAGAAGTGATAAGAGGAGATTTGAAACGAGAATAGATCCGTAGTTTTGACCGGTTTTTGTCCCTTTTGTCAACTTTTTTGTCTGTTTTTTATTATAATTGTACCATTATTTGATTAGCAAAAGATTAATAAACAATAGTTTAAAAAGATATAATGCACTTTTAATCACAATTTAACTAAAGTTAAAGTCGATTTAATTATAAAAATTACATCTTTAGGACAAACAAATATAAAAAAAGAGACTTTCATTTGTGTAAAATAAAAAGCGACATGAAGAAACTCTTTTTTATTCTTTTGGGAGTGGTGGCATCAGGTTCAATCCTGTTCGCCCAGAATTGGGGAGTCAAGAGCAACCTCGCCCACTGGGCGTTTGGCCTCACTCCCAACGCGGGAATGGAATTCGCCCTCAACCGGAAATACACGCTGGAGATAGGTGGCGGCTTCAACCCCTTCAACTTCTCCGACAACAAAAAACTTAAACACTGGATTATACAACCCGAACTCCGCTACTGGACCTGTGAGTCGTTCAACGGCCACTTCTTCGGCCTGCATGCATTAGTAAGCGAGTACAACGTCGGTGGCAGCAATATCCCGTTAGGGCGACTTTCGGAACTTAAGGATCATCGCTACGAAGGCTTCGCCTACGGTGCCGGATTGAGCTACGGCTACCAATGGATGTTGTCGCGCCAATGGAATTTCGAATTGAATATCGGAGCAGGATATGCCTATTTAGACTACGACAAATATCCCTGCATAAAGTGTGGCAACAAAATAGAGAGCACAAGCAGCCATTACTTCGGCGTGACCAAAGCGGCAGTCTCCCTTATTTATCTCATTAAATGACAAGGCTATGCAACGAACAATATACCTCCTGTCCATCGCCTTGCTCCTGCCCTTCGCGGCAGTCGTAGCACAACAACAACACCAGGACCAGATAACGGTTGAGAACCTCTCCATATCGAAAAAAGCAGATCGCCTGAGCATCACTTTCGACCTGAATCTCGATGGGTTGCACCTCGACAAGAACAACCTGCTGGTGGTCACACCCCAGATCCTCTCCGCCGAAGGGGAAAAGAGCGTCAATCTCGAGCCGCTCGCCATAAAAGGCAGCTTGAGAAGCAAGATCCTCGACAGGCCATTCACCTGGAAAGGGAAACCGGACCTTCCGCTGGCACCCGAACGGCAAGTCGTCCGTAAAAACGGGACAGCCCAGTCGCTCCATTACGAGATAACCACTCCTTTCGATGAATGGCAACGCAAAGCACAACTGCTACTGAAAACGGAAGTGATCGGCTGCGCCGACTGTAGGGCGTCGGAGCCGGACAAGAAACTCGCCGACAAGCTGGTCGCCGACCGCTTTGAACCGCGGTACCGCATCTCCTATATCGTGCCCGAAGTGGAAGAGGTGAAGCAGCGGAGCGAAACCTATAGTGCCCACCTCAACTATGCGGTCGGCAAATCGGAGCTGCTGCCCAATTTCGGGAACAACGCCTCAGAGCTGGCCAAGGTGGACGGAATCGTCACCGAGTTAAAGGGAGACAACGACCTCACCATCACCGATTTCACCATATCGGGTTACGCATCACCCGAAGGCAGCGAGCAGAGCAACATGCTGCTCTCCCAAAAGAGAGCTGAAGCCTTTGCCGCTTATATCGAGAAGAAATATGGCTACCCCCACAGCAATTTCAAGGTGAAGTGGTTCGGCGAAGACTGGAAAGGGCTGCGAGAAGCGGTAGCCGCCTCTTCATTGAGCAACCGGGAGGCGATCCTGCAGGTCATCGACAGCGAACCCTCTTTGGATGCCCGCGACGCGAAGCTGAAAGCAATCGACAACAGCGTCACCTACAAGCGGCTGCTGGATGAGTTCTACCCCCCACTCCGGCGCAACGACTACAGCATCGCTTTCGTCTCCCGCGCATTCAACGTGGAAGAGTCGTCAAAGATGATCAAAAGCCGACCCAAGCTACTCAGCCTCAACGAGATGTTTTTAGTGGCAGAGACCTACGAGGTGGACTCGCCACAATATAGGGAGGTGTTCGACATCGCCGCCCGCACTTTCCCCGAAAGTGTCATCGCCAACCTCAACGTGGCAGTAAGTGAACTCCGCGCCAACAACCCCGATGCGGCACTCGCCCGACTGCAGAAGATAGAGGAGAACGCCGACACATGGAACCTGATGGGGGTCGCCCACACCATGAAAGGCAATACCACACAGGCCAAGGAGCTGTTCGACCGCGCCGCCCGTGCCGGTCATGCCGAAGCGAAACATAACCTGGAACAATTGGAACAATATATCAAAGATAGCATATAGACAATTCAACAAATTATTCATTTTAAAAATTTTATTTTATTTTATGAAAATTGGAAAATTATTACTGACAGGAGTCATCGCCCTTGGCTTGATGGCTTGTAACAATGAAGAGGGACCGGAACTGCCGACAAGTGCTGACGCCACCATCAGCATCAAGGTGTTTCCTTCGAG
>JAAYFR010000441.1 GCA_012728155.1 Bacteroidales bacterium
GAGCATACATGGGTTAGAACTTTTTTATTGCATAACGAACTACTCCCCAGCGCTTCAGCTCTTCTCCCGGTTTCACTGTTATTGGAGCAAAATTTGGATTAGATGAAACTAATGCAACATGGTCTTTGCGGTATTCAAGCCGCTTCATTGTGAACTCACCGTCAATCGAAAATATCAGGATAGCATTTTCGTACGGTTCTTCCAACCTATCTACTACCAACAAATCGCCTTCAAATATTCCATCCCCACTCAAACTGTTTCCCCCTGCATAGAGACAAAAGGTACTCTCCTTGCTCTTTATAAGCAATTTATTGAAATCGATTCCTTTTTCGATATAATTAAAGGCTTCACTGGGAAATCCAGCCGGGACAGGAGTTGCATATAAATCTACTTTTGTCGTGACCAATTCATCGGCAATAGGAATCAACCTGTTCAGATATCTGTTTGTTATTTTCATTGAGTACAAAGATATGCATATTTTTCAATTGTGATCCAAACAAGGTAGTGTCGCTTCCACCCAATGAAATCGAATGAATGAGAAGAAAGTTCCCTCGAGTTTCGGAAGGAAATTTCTCGCTTCGGAATTGGTTTGTTACCCGTTGAATGACAGTTTGATAACCTTGTGGATTTCTCTGTTTTCATAGCATCTTCAACATCTGTAGCATGGCCATATTGGCGGAGCGTTCAATATTTTCGCGCCTGGAATTGCCCATATTATACTTTTTAGCAATGCTTTCACCCCGGTAGTAGGTGCAAATCCATACTGTCCCTACAGGATTCTCCTCAGACCCGCCTGCAGGTCCGGCAATACCCGAGATGGCGATGGAGCAGTCGGTTTTCAATAATTTCGCGCAATTCCGGGCCATTTGCACCACCACCTCTTCGTTTACTGCGCCTGAAGCGTCAAGGAGATCTTTGTCTACATCCAAAAACTTTTCCTTTATTTCATTGGAATATGATACTATACTTCCTGCAAAATAGGCAGATGCTCCTGCCACCGATGTGATCTTGTGCGCTACCAATCCTCCGGTACAGCTTTCGGCAGTGGAAATGGTGAGGTTGTGCGTTTGTAGTTCTTCTCCCAAAAGCTCTTCCAATGATTTCTCTGTTTCCGACACTAATAAGTCTGCGATAAGTCTCTTCAGCTTTTCTGCCTGTCGCTGAAAGAGATCAGTATTATCCATGTTGCGGGCAAATAGCCTGAGTTTAATCATTCCGTACGAGGGCAGATAGGCCAACGATATTCCTTTGGGAAGTCCTTGTTCGAAATCGGCAAGACGTATTGCCAGTGCCGATTCCGTGATACCCGATACCAAGGCTGATTGCCTCAGATAATCCTCCATGCGGAATTGTGATTGTAAACGAGGAATGATATCGTTTGCCATAGCCGTTTTCATCTCGAATGGAACACCCGGCATCGAGACCAGTACTTTTCCTTCTTTCTCAAACCATAGGATGGGTGCCGTGCCTGTTTTGTTCTGGATGACGGTGCACTTTTCGGGTACAAGCGCCTGGTTGCGCGTCAGATCATTCAGCGAGAAATTGCGATGAGCGAAGATTTTCTCTATATTTTTCAGTACTTCGTTGCTGAAAACCAATTTGGTGTCGAAATAACGGCATAAGGTGTTTTTGGTGATATCATCGTTGGTGGGGCCTATCCCACCGGTCAGCAGTAAGATATCGGCACGTGAGAAAGCCAAATCTATCGCATCGATAATAGACCGTGCCGCATCACCGACCGATTGAATGGAGGTTACCTCGAATCCCGATTGGGTAAGCTCTGCCGCCATCCATGCGGAATTGGTGTCGATGATCTGCCCGATAAGGATTTCATCGCCGATTGTTATAATTTCTACTTTCATCTTGCATCTTGTGTGGAGGGACAACTCTTTTGTCGATTAAGGTACAAAAGTACAAAATCATAGATACCAGCATTCGGATATCTTATGGAAATTCAATCTTAAAGTGTGTGCCGGTTTTATCGGACTGCACCGATATTTTCCCTCTATGTCGTACAACAATTTGCCGGCAAAGGCTCAGGCCGATACCGGAACCGTTTGATTTTGTGGAGTAGAATGGGATAAATATCTTATCGATTGCCTCGGGAGAGATGCCCTGCCCGTTGTCGGAAACGGTCAACTCTATCTTATCGCCCACCATCTCCGCCTTTATTTCTATTTTTTTTTCGGATAGCCCGTTGCAGGCCTCATGGGCATTTTTTAGTAAGTTGATCAACAGTTGTTCTACCATGGTCTTGTCGGCATTCAGGATCAATTGGGTTGGATAAACAGTAAATGAGAAATTGATACCGTTGGCGGCTGTCAGTTGTTGTATTGATTCCAGTAGTGTTCCCATTCGGAGAGGCTGCTTGACCGGTTGCGGCAATCGGGTGAGTGTGCGGTAGTTTTCCACGAAAGAGAGCAATCCCTTGCTACGACGGTGGATCGTCTCCATAGCCTGTTGCATGATATGGTATTTTTTCGGATCCATCTCTTCTAAAGCCTCTTGTTCACTGAGCGTTTCCGATAATGAGATGATCGGGGCGATACTGTTCATGATCTCGTGGGTAAGCACACTGATCAGTTTTTGCCAGGCTTTGGTTTCAGCCTCTTCCATGACGGAATCGTGGGTGCGGATCCGGAATGTTTCCAACGCCTCGTTCATTTCCCGCATCAACAGGTTCAGTTCATCGTTGGAACGATTGCTGGGGAAATGGGAGGAGAAATCGGAGTGACGAATCCCCCCTATCATTCTTCCCATACGTTCTATCAGGTTTTTCCGGTCGTAATAGAGAGATACCGCCAATATAATAATGCCCATCAATAC
>JAAYFR010000442.1 GCA_012728155.1 Bacteroidales bacterium
CTCGAGAATGGTACTGCTATCGACCATATACCCACTGATGCTGTTTTCAAAGTGGTTTCATTACTCCAACTACAGAAGTTGAATAACCGGATCACCATTGGAAATAACCTAAAAAGCAGTAAGATGGGATCTAAAGGAATTATCAAGGTAGCGGATAAATTCTTCCGCGAAGATGAACTGAACCGGATTGCTTTGGTGGCACCCAATGTAAATCTGAATATTATTCGGAATTATGAGGTGGTGGAGAAGAAAAAGGTGTTACTTCCCGATGAAATTGTGGAGATCATGAAATGTAACAACCCAAAATGTATCACCAACAACGAACCGATGAAAACCCGGTTTCATGTGACTGATAAAGAGAAGGTGGAACTTCAGTGCCACTATTGCGAAATAAAAATTAAAAAAGAAGAAGTCGTTCTACTGTAGTCCTGCAGCTATGCGACAGTTATTCAGTTATTATTGTTGTTATTATGCCCGTCAATTTACCAGATAAGTTACCAGCAATAGAGATATTAAAAAGGGAGCATATCTTTGTGATGGATGACCTGCGTGCATCTACGCAAGACATTCGACCTTTAAAAATATTGATTCTCAATCTAATGCCTATTAAAATAACGACGGAGACAGACCTGATACGGCTGCTGTCCAACTCTCCACTTCAGATTGAGATTGAATTTCTGGGACTCTCCACACATACACCCAAGAATACACCTATTGAGCATCTGATGTCGTTTTACACCGGATTCTCCAACATAAAAAATGCCTATTACGACGGGATGATCATAACCGGAGCACCAGTAGAGATGCTCCCCTTTCATGAGGTGAACTACTGGGATGAGTTCACTCAGATCTTAGACTGGGCACGGACACACGTCACCTCTACCTTCTACATCTGCTGGGGGGCTCAGGCGGCATTGCACCATTTTTACGGCATTCATAAATATCCACTGGGCAGCAAACTTTTTGGTGTTTTCAAGCACAAGGTAAACGACATCTCTTTCCCCTTGTTTCGCGGCTTCGACGATGAATTCTACGCTCCCCACAGCAGACATACCACGATCCTCTCCGAAGAGATCAACCGGCATCCTGCGCTGACCATTCTCTCGGAATCGGATGAGGCGGGTGTATATATTATCACTTCACGGGGTGGAAGGGAGTTCTACGTGACCGGTCACTCCGAATACTCCCCAGACACCCTGCATAAGGAATATCTACGCGACCGGGAGAAGGGAATGAATTCTGTGGCGTTGCCTGCCAACTACTACAGAGATAACGATCCGGCACAACCTCCATTGGTACAATGGCGATCCCACGCCAATCTCCTTTACATAAACTGGTTGAACTATTTCGTATATCAGGCTACTCCTTTTAACATAGCTGATATAGCGCAATTGCAAGAATTGTAAGAAGAGATATCTTACCGCTCCTTAGCGTTAGTGCTCATTCCATTCTTGCGGCAAACTTCAAGCAGGCAGGCTTACTGAGATTTATATCCTGATGAGTGTCCGTCAATAGTCCCGTCTCCCTATCGATACGGAATATCTGTATCTTATTATCGTCCAGACCCGCAACCAGAAGAAACTTTCCGTTAGGTGTAATCACAAAATTACGTGGATGGGTTGCCGTGAGTTGATAACCTACCCTTGTAAGTGTCCCATCATCCGGATCAATGGAAAAGATAGCGATTCCGTCAGCCTGCAACCGATTCGAAGCATAGAGGAAACGTCCGTCGGGGGATACATGGATATCGGCACTACCCCTGGCGCCCGTGGTGTCGGCAGCAATTATCTGTTTTTGGGTCAACTGGCCGAAAGCATAATCAAACACAATCACCTCTCCCGACAACTCTCCCAACAGGTAGAGGTACCTCCCCCCATCGGGATGGAAATCGAAATGACGTGGTCCGGTACCGGCAGGCATCACAAATTCTTTCAGGCTGTTATCCAGCAAACCGGGTTGCCCCTCAAAGGGAGTATCGTTCACATCGAACCGGTAGAGCTTATCGCTCCCCAGATCGGCCGCAAAAAGATATTGCCCATCGGGAGAATATTGCACACTATGGAGATGCGCCTTTTTTTGCCGGAGAGAATCGGGACCCGATCCTTTGAAAGAGATCATCGACACGGCGGAGGTGAATGAGCCATTCTCTTTTACCTGAAACGAAGTAATGGTTCCACCCCCATAATTTGCAGTATGCAGATTCCGCCCTTTACGGTCTATCGTGATGTAACAGGGCCCATCACTGTTTACCGGAGATTCGTTCAACAGTTCTATCTTTCCACTCCGCTTGTCCAATGCGAAAGCACTTACCATACTACCCGACTCATTATTTTCACTCACCGAATAAACAAAACGCTCATCGGGGCTAAGAGTGAGATAGGACGGATTCTCGACCTCCACCATGCTGATCGAGTCGGAATTCCCCCTGTCGGTATCAAATCGATATAAATATATTCCTTTGCTACCCTCTGCGGAAGTGTAGGTTCCTACCAAGAGAAACAAATCTCCACCCATAGTTTCCATTGCCGGAAGCACCTCTTCCGAGGAATCACTGTCATTCGCTTTTCCGGAACGGTTTCCCATGCATGAAACCATCAACAGCGCCACCATAGCTGCCATCGCTATTTTTTTAATCATCTCTATTGTATCCTTTATCATTTTCACAAACAGCTCATTTTTCCAAATCATCACTATTTTCCACTCTCTCATGCGCAAAGCACATTGCACGAAAGTAAGCTTTTTTTTCGGAAACAATTTCTCTTTTTGAGAAAAAGTTTGCGAATGTGAGTTGGACTCCGTATTTTTGCACTGTTTTAAAAAAAATCCGCTTGTTAAACATAAATAAATCATGTTGTCCGAAATATTGTCCATCACCGGCCGTCCCGGTCTCTATAAACTTGTCTCCACCAATAAGAATATGAACATCGTTGAATCGCTTTCCGATGGGAAACGTATTCCTATATATGCACAGGAAAAGGTGGTGGCCTTGAGCGATGTATCCATATATACCCAAAATGGAGATACTCCGTTACGGGAAGTATTGAAAAAGATCAAGGAGAAAGAGGGGGAACAGCGGGTTTCCCTGAGCTCAAGATCTTCGTCTAAAGAGTTGTTCGCTTATTTGGGTGAGGTATTGCCCGATTACAGCCGTGACAGCGTCTATGCCGGCGATATAAAAAAAATAATATCCTGGTATAACATTCTTACAGAGCATAATATCAACTTGGAAGAGGAGGATAAAACAGAGGAGAAGCTCTCTGATAAACCTGAAACCGAAGAAAGGGGAGAATAATTCTCTATAATGAATATAAAAGATATCTTAACCCGTGCGGGAGCCGGCACCATCTATATCCTGGTCATACTCTTGGGTCTGCTGGGAGGTCGGTTCTCCTTTCTTGTCGTTTTCGGAGCCATACTGGGTTCGGCACTGTTTGAGTTTTACCGCATGGTGGAGAAAGACACTTCCCACGACATCAGTAAAATATTCAATATTCTGATGGGAGTGATCATCTTTGTATCGGTCTTCCTCTATCTGGAAGGTATCCATACCTATCTCCTACCCGTCTTTATCCTCGCCTATTTCCTCATACTGATTGCCTCGGCCATTTTTCTGAGCAGGCAGGACGCCCTTCACGGCATCATCTACTCAGTATTCGGGCAGGTCTATATCACCATGCCGTTGAGTCTGCTCATGTTTATCTCCTATTCACCCGACATGGCAGTCAGCAAGTATAATTGGGCTCCGGTACTGGCGCTTTTTGTTTTCCTTTGGGTGAATGACACGGCTGCCTATTTCATAGGATCGCTGATCGGCAAGCACAAGTTGATTGAACATATCTCTCCCAAAAAATCGATAGAGGGGTTTATTGCAGGCATCGTTTTCACTATCCTCGCCTCCCTGATATTCGACAGGATTTATCCCGGTTTTTCCACTATTTTCTGGATGGGGCTGGCTGTAGTAATTGTCCTGTTCGGCACATTGGGTGACCTGTTCGAATCACTTATCAAGCGTACTTGCAACGTAAAAGATGCCGGCACTCTCATTCCCGGTCATGGCGGCATACTCGACCGGATCGACAGCCTCCTTGTGGCGGTCCCTGCCGTTTATCTCTACCTGATCCTGTTCCATTCTTTTTGAGCAATTTCATCTTTTCAAAAAGAGACAGAAGAGGCTGTATAATTCTAAAATAATCTCGGATTATTACATCGCTCCCTTCTCCCGGAGGCGCTGCTGCCATTTCCAGGCCGAAGCCATGGTCTCTTCAATAGTTTCTTCCGCTTTCCAGCCCAACACATTATTGGCTTTATCGGGTTGCGCCCATATCTGCTCAATATCGCCTTCCCTCCGTCCGACAATCTTGTAGTTCAAAGGTTTTCCCGATACTTTCTCGAACACCTTGATCAACTCCAGCACCGAAAGGCCGATTCCCGTTCCCAGGTTGAATATCTCCACCTTCTCGTCCGACTTCTTTTCGAGCATCCGCTCAATGGCGATTACATGTGCTTTAGCGAGGTCCACCACATTGATAAAATCGCGGATGCAGGAGCCGTCGGGTGTATCATAGTCATCACCGAAGACACTTAACTGCTGGCGAATGCCGATTCCCGTCTGGGTGATATAAGGCACTAGGTTTTGTGGCACACCTAAAGGCAACTCCCCGATCTCGGCCGACGGGTGGGCGCCGATCGGATTAAAATAACGAAGGATAATACTCTTGATGGGAGCACCCGAATGCACAAAATCGCGGATGATCTCTTCGTTGATCTGTTTGGTATTTCCATAAGGTGACGTGGCCGGCTTGACAGGTGCGTTCTCATCGATCGGATTTTTGTCGGGTTCTCCGTACACAGTACAGGAAGAAGAGAAGACAATCCCTTTCACGTTATATTGTGGCATCAGTTCCAACAGGTTCACCAATGATACGAGGTTGTTGCGATAATAGATCAACGGTTTTTCCACCGATTCGCCTACCGCCTTGCTGGCTGCGAAGTGGATGATACCGTCGAAAGGATATTTCTTGAATAGGGCTTTCATCGCCTCAAAATCGGTACAATCGAGTTTATCGAAAAGAGGCCTTTTTCCGGTAATGCGGGGGATCCCTTCCAACACATCGGCATTAGAATTAGACAAGTTATCAATAATCACCACTTCGTACCCCGCCTGTTGCAATTCGACTACGGTATGGGAACCAATATATCCAGTTCCTCCTGTTACAAGTATTCTTTTTGGCATAATATTTTTATTTTCAATTCAAAATTTCCAAGTCTTAATCTCATTCAGCTTTCCATCAACCTCACTCAACCTTTCCACCCTTTTTCACTTTTAATTTTTCAACAACTCTTCCACTGCACGTTTCAATTGGAGATCATCTTCACTAAGGAGTGATTCCGGCGTATTATAAACCTCCACATCGGGTTCCAGCTGATTGTTCTCCATCACAGTGCCTCTCATATCCACTACGGTCACCTGTGGAATACCGAACACTAACGACGGATCGATCTGCGTCTCCCACCAGACGGCGGTCATGGTTCCCGGCACGGGGGCACCCACCAGTTTCCCGATCCCCAGCTCTTTATATAACCATGGGAATCCATGCGCATTGGAGTAGTTACCCTCTCCCATCAATACGATGGAGGGCTTGTTCCATTTATTGAAAGGATCGCTACCGATATACTCTCCACGGGGTATAAACCGTTGGTATTCCTTTCCGCTCAAGAGCGTTGCCAAGTCGTCGTGCAACCAGCCTCCCCCGTTAAAGCGGGTATCGATCACTACCGCCTCCTTATTGCGGTATTTTCCAAGCAGATTCTGGTAAACGTCCCTGAAGCTGCTGCTATTCATGCCACGGATATGGATATAACCGATGCGCCCACCGGAATATTTCTCGGTCAGCTCTTCCCGTTGTTCCACCCAGCGGTTATACAACAATTCACTTTCCTCCCCGTAAGTAATGGGTTTGACGATCTCCTCGAACCGCTCTCCTTTGCCAGGGGTATAAGCAGTGATGACGACATGCTTACCGCCCTTTCCGTCGAGCAGATGCCACCAGCTCTTTCCTGCTTCCACCGGCTCGCCGTCGATCTTCTCTATCACTACCCCCTCCTTCAATTTCGAATTCGCCTTAATAAGGGGGCTCCCCTTCATAATCTCCTTGATCTTCAAGCCATCCCCTTTATGGGTATCATCCCAAAAAACGCCCAGCGTGGCTGTCTGCCAATTGCTGCCGGGAGCTGAGTAACGCGCTCCGGTGTGCGAAGCATTCAGTTCACCCAACATCTCCGACAACATCTCCGCAAAATCGAAATTATTGTCGATATGTGACAAGAACCTGCGGTATGTTTCGCCATACATCTTCCAATCCACACCATGTAGCTCTTTGTCATAGAACTTATCCTTCACCTGCATCCATGCATGATCGAAGATATAGGCCCTTTCCGCCGCACCACGATAATTAAATGGAGCCGAGAACGACACATCGGTCACTTTTCCGATCTCTATCTTTTTTATTCTTCCTTGCGATACCAGGTAGAGGTTCTTCTCCTCTTTGTCGGGAAGCAGTAGGCCATAGCCTACATCTTTACTGAGCAGCTTGGTTGTATTTTCGAGGAAGTCCTGCTCCCACAGGTCGACTCCCCTCTCGAAGCTGGCCAGGTAATAGAGCTTGGAGCCATCCTTATTGAGGTATGCATCCGATAAGCTGGAAGAGTGACGGGTCAGGCGCACCACCCTATGACGGCGGTTATCGAGATCGAAAACGAGCGGCGTCACGCTCTTGGTTGAATCCTTATCCGCATTCGTCTTCTCCTTTGCATCCTTGTCTCCTTTTTTCCCTTTGCTTTCAGGTTTTTTATCTCCCTCTTTCGCCTCCTTCTCCATCTCTTTCTTCAGTGCCCGCTCCTCCTTATTCATCCGGAAATCATCATAAGCATCGGGAGTGAGGAACATCAGATAGGCATCGCGATATGCTCCCCAACTGCCGTGGCTACGATATCCCGCCCGATCGGAGAAAAATAGGATGGCCTTGCCTCCCAACACCCATTTGGCATGCACATCGCTATAACCGCTAAGCGTGAGGTTGGTCGTCTCACCGCTTCCATCGGCATTGATCAGCGCCACATCCTTGTTATTCCAACCACCCATATCGATATAATCCGAAAGGATCCATTTGCTGTCGGGCGACCACTGGAACCACTGGTCACCATCGCTGTAGGAATAGTTGTATTGGGCATCCATCACCTTCCGCCTCTTTTTGCTCTCCAGATTGAGCACATAGATTGCGGAACGATCTTCGAGATAAGCGATCTCTTTCCCGTCGGGGGAAAACAGCGGCTGGAAGGAAGGTATGTCGGTATCGGTCAGCTTTGTCTCTTTCAATTCACGGGCATAGCAGAAATATTTATCTTCTTTCCGCACCAGTTCGGTCCGGTAGATATTCCATCTATTGTCACGTTCCGCCGAATAGACAAGCGCGCGTCCATCGGGGCTGAAATCCACATCACGCTCCTGTTCCGGGGTGTCGGTAATACGTTTGGTGGTATTGAATTCGATGGAAGTGACGAAGATATCTCCCCGGGCAATAAAAGCGATCTCTTTCCCGTTAGGGGAGACGGCGATACTCCTTGCACCGGTAGTGAGGGTCTGGGGAACCACCTCTCTCTCAAAGTTGTCGGAAATAATGTGCAGATCAATTTTACGGGGTTTCTCACCCTTTTTCATATGGTACAACTCCCCATGAAAAGAGAAGCAGAGATTATCGTTTTTGTCAGCCGACAGGAAACGTACAGGGTGATCTTTGAAGTGTGTCAACTGTACTGCCGCGCCTCCTTCAAGTTCGGCCCGATAGATGTTGAACGTTCCATCCTGCTCGCTCAGGTAATAGAAACTACCTCCGTCGGACGACCAGACACCATTGCGGTTCTCACCTTTGAAACCGGTCAGTTTGCGATGCGTCTTCTTTTTGGTGTCATACAGCCATACATCGCGGGTGATGGATGAAGTGTGATGCTTTCTCCATCTATCCTCATAGCCTTTCCTATCGGTATAGAGCCAGCGGTTTCCATGCTGGGCGATATCTTCCATGTGAGAAGGGGAGACCATCCATGGGCGGTCACCCTTTAGCGTCACCGCATAAATCTGGCTAAACAGGCCCATCGGGAACTGCTGGCTTTCCTGTGCCGGCTGGATAAATGCACTGAACAGCAC
>JAAYFR010000050.1 GCA_012728155.1 Bacteroidales bacterium
CACTCTGGAGTGACCCCGAGAATGGGCTTTTCGTGCAGTATCTGAAAGCCGGCAAAGTGCCGGGTGCCAAAACAATAGAGGAGGTAAAAGCGTTCTATCTATCGAAAGTACCGATGGGTAAGGGGTGTACGCCCGAAGATGTGACGAAGGGAGTCCTCTATTTGATGGAACAGTGCGGTGAGACCGGACAGGCTTTACCGATCACCGGGGGACAAGTGATGCTTTCGTAGAGAGTGGTCAGCCGAGAAAGTGAAACAATAATTGAATTAAAATAATGATATAATAATGAAAACAAGAGCAGTAAGATTGTACGGGAAAAAGGACTTGCGTCTGGAAGAATTTGATTTGCCACCTATCAAAGAGGATGAGATTTTGGCCAAAGTGGTGACGGACTCGTTGTGTATGTCATCTTATAAAGCTTCTTCACAGGGAACAGATCACAAACGGATTCCCGATGATGTGGCAGAAAATCCCATCATTATTGGACATGAGTTTGCCGGTGAACTGTTGGAAGTAGGCTCCAAATGGGCGCATAAATTTAAAGCCGGCGATAAGTTCTCCATCCAGCCGGCAATCTATTATGAAGATGGCCCTGTAGGGATCCTGAGTGCTCCTGGTTACAGTTATAAATTTATCGGTGGGGATGCCACCTATGTGGTTATTCCCAATGAAGTGATGGAGCAAGATTGCCTATTGAAATATAATGGTGAGGGATATTATCCTGCATCGTTGGCAGAGCCACTTTCTTGCGTGATTGGTGCGATGCATGCCAACTACCATACTACGCCCGGAAGCTATCTGCATCAGATGGAGATTGTGGATGGTGGAAAGATGGCCATCTTGGCAGGTGTGGGTCCAATGGGACTTGCCGCCATCAACTATGTGCTTCATCGTGAAGATAGAAGACCATCACTTTTTGTGGTGACCGATGTTGACCAAACTCGCTTAGAGAGGGCTGCTTCCATCCATACTGTGGAGTTTGCCGCTTCCCGGGGGATTGACCTGCGTTATATCAATACGAGAGCAATGGACGATCCAGCGAAGGAGTTGAGGAGTATCAGTGGTGATACGGGATATGATGATGTTTTCGTCTTTGCTCCGGTCAAACAGGTGGTGGAACAGGGGGATGCGATCCTTGCATTCGACGGTTGCTTGAATTTCTTTGCCGGTCCCAGTGATCCTCATTTCAGCGCCATGTTCAACTTCTATAATGTGCATTATGCTTATACGCATATTGTGGGTACCAGCGGAGGAACCAATGATGATATGGTGGAAGCACTCGATATCATGGACAAGGGACTCGACCCTGCCGGATTGATCACCCATATCGGGGGACTGGATGCGGTTGCCGATGCCACCAACAACCTACCCAATATCCCTGGAGGAAAAAAGCTGATTTATACCCATATCGATATGCCACTCACGCCGATATCCGATTTTGAAAAGCTTGGAGAGACCAACAGATTTTTTAAGGAACTGGCAGTTATCTGTAATCGCCATAATGGCTTGTGGAGCGTGGAAGCGGAAACTTTCCTGCTGGAGAACTATAAATAACTATGGGATGATTTGTTGATTCCGATAGCCTGTTCCGATTTATCGGGAAATCGGAACAGGTAGTGGTGATTGAAAATTATAATCCGCTAAGGTGTCTTACTCGTTCCAATTAATCGGGTTCAATGAATGAACTAATTGACTAATTGACAGCATTCTTGGCCCTAAACTCTTTATTCTTTGTTCTTTACTCATTATTTTATAAAAAATGAAACAGTTAGATGTTAATTTGATGCATCCGGTGGAACAGATCAATGTGATCATCGGACGAATATACAGTAAGGGAATGACCACCACTTCGGGAGGAAATATCTCTATCAGGGATAAAAACGGAGATATCTGGATCACTCCTTCGGGAGTGGATAAAGGGTCGCTCACCACAAAAGATATCATGCAGGTGAAAAGTGATGGTACCGTGATAGGGTTGCATAAACCATCGTCGGAGCTCCCTTTTCATAAGGCTATTTATGAAGCCAGACCGGAACTGACTGCCATCATTCATGCTCATCCGCCTGCACTGGTTGCTTTCAGTATTGCCGGCATTGTGCCCGATACCAAGATAGTGCCACAGGCACACAATATTTGTGGTGACATCGGTTTTGCTCCTTATGGAACTCCCGGGAGCGAGGACTTGGGAGAGAAGATCGCATTTGAATTCAAAGATAGCCGTTTTAAGGCGGTGATTATGGAGAATCATGGTGTGGTATTGGGTGGTACCGATATGATGGATGCCTATCAGCGGTTTGAGACGCTTGAGTTCTGCTGTCGCACCATTGTGAATGCCAAAAGATTGGGCCAGGTGAACTATCTGAGCGATGAAGAGGTGTCGCAGTATGTGAATCATCTGCCGACCAATATTTCTTATTTTATGGATATCGATCACCCTTCCGACGAACGGGCAATCCGTACCGAGATGGTGAATATTATCCGTAGGGCTTGTGATCAGGGGATGATGATATCTACCTATGGTACGGTATCGGTACGCTGGAGAGGAAACGACTTCCTAATCACTCCGAGTAATGTGGCGAGATGGGATATTGTGCCGGACGATATCGTACAGGTGAAAAACGGTATGGCAGAAGCGGGGAAAACACCCAGCAGGTCGGTAGCACTCCATCAACGCATCTATCAATTGAACCCGCATATCAACTCCATTATCTGTACACAACCGGTAAACCTGATGGCACATGCCGTAAGCGGATCCAAGTTCGATGTGCGTACTATCCCCGAAAGTTGGATCTTCCTGCAGGATGTACCCTCCATACCCTTCGGCTTGATCTATAATGATGTGGATAGTGTGGCGAAAATGTTCAACCACAATCGAGTTATCCTTGTGGAGAATGATAGCGTTTTTGTGACAGGAGATAAACTGCTGAATACTTTTGATTATCTCGAGGTGGCTGAATTTTCAGCCAATTCACTCGTGATGGCTTCATCGATCGGATCTTTGCATCCGATGGGCGACAAGGAAATCGATGAGTTGAGAATCGCGTTTAACGTACAGTGAGTTAGGAAGTATGTGAATAGATATTCATCTCTTTTTGTTGTGATGGTCTAATCCTTATTTAGAGATTCTCTATAAGCATATAAAAACCTCAATTATTTTATAAACAAATAGTTGAGGTTTTTAATGTATGACGTGTATGAATTTGCACAATACTTACTTCCACAAAAATCATTCTAATTCGTAAAAACTACCGAATATTTATCTGGGAAACGTCAACCCAACTGGAAGAACATATCGATAATTTGATCGGCCGATTTAGAAATAAAAGTTTAAAAGACACATTCTTTCGCGTGGGATGTGACCTGTATAGAAAATTGGGACCGGAAGACAGGCTGGCAGCTCCTGTTCATGCCGCTCTCCGATTAGATA
>JAAYFR010000443.1 GCA_012728155.1 Bacteroidales bacterium
ATCATAGATAGTAGCTATTGATCCTTGCTCTCTCTCTTGTGCTCACTTTGTGTGCGAAGTGGTTTGCCTCTTTTTTCAGAGAGATTTTTTTTCAATTTCTATGTGAATTGAGAAAAAAATTATACCTTTGCGTTCGATTTAAAACATGGTGGATGTAGCTCAGCTGGTTAGAGCGTCGGATTGTGGTTCCGAAGGTCGCGGGTTCGAGCCCCGTTTTCCACCCAACCTCACGGGAGTGGGGTTTTTAGATTTGTTTTAGCTGATCACCTATTTTAGATAGGTGATTTTTTTTATAGTATGTCCAGTATCATGGGCGAAGAGGGTTTAGAAGGTTGCTACTTGATTGAAATTCCAACCCTACGTCGAAACTCTGCACAGGTGATTCCAGTGGCAACTGCCACATTTAATGATTCGGAAGTGACCCTCTCTATAGGGAAATTTGGGATAAAGAGTTTCTTATTGATTAATTTCTTAGTCGCACTGCCAATTCCCCTACCTTCATTGCCCATGACAATGAATCCGTGGTTGGAGAGTGCGGCAGAATAAATATCGTCTCCTTCCAGAAAAGTGCCGTAAATGGGAAGGTGTGCATATTGTTGCAGAAAAGAGGCGATATCGGTATACAACACTTTTACACGAGCAACGGCTCCCATGCTCGCCTGTATGGTTTTGGGGTTAAAGATGTCCACCGTATCGTATGAGCAGATGATATAATCTATGCCAAACCAATCTGCGATACGGACAATAGCACCCATATTCCCGGGATCCTGGATGCCATCAAGCAGGAGATATAATTGGTTGTAAGGATCAATCTCTTCAATCTCTTGTGAGGGACGATAGAAGACACCTATAATTTGGGGGGCTGTTTTCAGGAGAGTGGCTTTTTTTAATTCGTTTTCATCTGCCGGGATAATTTCTTCTGCTTTTAACTCCGGATGCGCCAATAACAGGGAGGGAAGCGCAGCAATCAATTGGCAACGGCAACTACCTAAAAGGTCGAGAACCAGTTTTGTTCCTTCTGCCACAAAGGTGTTCTGTTCGTCGCGATTTTTTTTTTCGTGCAGCGACTTGATATACTTTATTTTGCTTTTACTTAAACTCATCATCCGCAAAAGTAGCAATAATCCCCTTTAGGATTGATAATCTATACTGAAAATTTGATACTTCATACCAAAAACTGCTTTAAACATATCAATTTTTTCAGTCTGAAACTTAAAAAAAAGATTACCTTTGTGCATAATAACCCTTTTAAAGTTAGATTAGATCTGAATTAAAAATAAAGACTTTATATTTTACTGATATGAACAATAACACCTTAATAAACAAAGCAGCCGATAACATTCGAATTCTTTCGGCATCGATGGTAGAGAAAGCGAAATCAGGTCATCCTGGAGGCGCAATGGGGGGAGCCGATTTTATCAATCTCCTTTTTTCCGAGTTTTTAGAATATGATCCCGAAGATCCGACATGGGAATTGAGAGACCGTTTTTTTCTTGATCCGGGACATATGTCGCCGATGCTCTATTCTGTACTTTGCCTCAGTGGCAAATACTCCTTAGATGAGTTGAAAGAGTTCCGCCAGTGGGGTAGTCCTACCCCCGGGCATCCCGAAATTGATGTGATGCGGGGTGTGGAGAATACATCCGGGCCGCTGGGACAAGGTCATGCTTATGCTGCAGGGGCGGCGATAGCTGCTAAGTTTTTACAGGCCAGATTGGGAGATGTCATGGATTATACCATTTATAGCTTTATCTCCGATGGTGGTATCCAAGAAGAAATTTCACAGGGAGTAGGACGAATTGCCGGCCATTTGGGGCTGAGTAACCTGATTATGTTCTACGATTCTAACAATATACAACTCTCCACCACTACCAATGCGGTAACCAGTGAAGATGTGGCGAAAAAATATGAAGCGTGGAACTGGAAAGTGATCACGATAGATGGTAATGACGCAGACGAAATCCGTAACGCATTGAAAGAGGCCAAAGCGGAGAACGAAAAACCCACGTTGATCATAGGCAATACCATTATGGGACGTGGTGCATTGAAGGCGGATTCCACTTCGTTTGAATGTCAGGTATCCACACATGGACAACCGTTAAGTGCTGCAGGTGCCGATTTCGGACAAACAGTCAAAAATCTGGGTGGCGATCCTGAAAATCCTTTCGTGATCTTCCCTGAGTCAGAAGAGTTGTATGCAGCACGGAAAACGCAATTGAATAGAATTGTATCGGCTAAAAAAGCGAAATTAAATGAATGGGCCAAAGCCAACCCCGAACTGGCGGAGAAAAAGCGTAAATGGTTTGCGCGTGAACTGCCGCAGATCGATTGGGCTGCTATTCAACAGAA
>JAAYFR010000444.1 GCA_012728155.1 Bacteroidales bacterium
ATAGGCACTGTGCGGAGAAAAGATCACGATAGTTTGAGGGGCCAGTTCCGCTATCAGTTCCGTTGCTTTTGTAAAACCTATTATCGTATCATTTATTTTTTTTTCCTCTCCCCTGCCGACCTCAGGAACGATCAGCGGGGGATGCGGGACCATCACAGCAGCAAGAATACCCATTGATACCGCCTCCTTTTTCAGTATGCAGGCTGAGGACCGAATAGAATTTCACCTCTTTATTATAATCCCGAAGCATTAAAAAGACATGGGCCGTCCTGATCGTAAGATGCGGCCCATGTCGTGTGCTCAGATCATGCTTTAATTGCTTAAAAGGTCATTCCAGTTCGTAGGCAAGCCAGTCGGGGATCCCGGGCTTTGTTTTTTCTCCCCTTGTAGAAGAAAAGTAGTTTCTTATTGAGTAGGACTTGTTTCCTGTTTCGATATATGGTTACAGGCCGGCTCAGGGAAGTCTATACAAATTTTTTCTGCTCTTTCTAGGCTATAACTATCGATTGCCGTAGGAGGATAGCCCCATTTTACACATCTAAAACCGTCTGGACTATTCTGAAAGCTCTGTAAGAATTGAGAGCCAAATGCAGGTGTTATAAAAAACAATCAATATTAGGCTAATAAAAAACTTTTTCAAGAATATGACTCCTAATCTTTCTTAAGTGTTATCATTTTTTGTTCGCCGTTCCTGTTGACTAAAAGCATTACAGTACGCCCATCGTTATAACGGTTTTCAATAAATGTCCGTGGATTTTCTATTTCAATAATAGGTTTTGCGTTAATCTCCAGTATCATATCCTCTTCAATAATCCCTGCTTTTGCTGCGACCCCATCTGGATTTATAATTTTAATAATTCCTTTGTTAATATCCCATCCAAATGATATTTTTACTGATTCATCTATTGTCCCATC
Source organism: Bacteroidales bacterium (assembly GCA_012728155.1). Lineage (GTDB taxonomy): Bacteria > Bacteroidota > Bacteroidia > Bacteroidales > Dysgonomonadaceae > Proteiniphilum. The sequence continues at coordinate 916 of JAAYFR010000444.1, forward strand.
TGCATTTATAACTGGAGCTAAATCTACACTTTTATAAAAATCCAAGGCAAGGTTAAATTTAAAATATTCATCTTCTCCTTCTGTATTCAGACATAAAATCATTGATATGTTTCTTCCTTGATATTTCCTTGCAAAATCCTGATATTTTTTTGATTTTCTACTTGATAATCCCCTGATATTACCCAACCAGTCATATTCCACCGGATAATCGAGGATGAATACGTATTTTTCAATTGTTATGCTTCGAGGGTAGTATTTGGGACCAAATCCTGGTACTCCTGCTAAACCAGCGTAATTTGTATGTGGAGGGATCATAGTTTCTGGAATAGACTGAGCTGTGTGTAAATTTTTAGTTTCTCCAGGAATTAAGCGGTGCGAATTTCCATTCTCGTCAACCATTGCCGATCTATTCCATATTAGTAGCATAGGCTGGTCTGTATTGTTGGTTAAACGAATGAGAAATCCTATCCATGTTAACCGTAGTTGAAGCGAAAATTTATCGTTGGACCAGTTATTTGTGTAAATCTTTGTTTCGTCAGGAGGTTGAATTATCATCTCTTGGATAGACATGTCTATGTTTTCCATTGCACCTACGGATCTACATAAGAATAAAATAAACGATAAAGCTAAAATAAGCTTTTTCATGCTATTTACTCCTCTCCTTATGGATACATTGTTTATCTTTTGTCATTCTCTATAAAACATAGCAATTCCAATCCTTATGAATTAGGTCACCACTACAGGGGGTGTTATTTCGTTCCTATATTC
>JAAYFR010000445.1 GCA_012728155.1 Bacteroidales bacterium
AAAGAAAATAATAAGAATAACGGCCATAAATTCTCCTTCGGAAAGGGCACCCATCTGGTTGCCGGAAAATCGGATTCCCAAGATAAAATAGAGAATGGCAACAATCCCCATAAAAATAAATCCTCCCGGCAATCCCTCTCTATAAAGTACCAGGATAAAGCTCAGGTAAACCAATGCGGTACCGGTTTCGCTCTGCCCAATTACCAAACCTACCGGCAACAAAATAATAGCGCTTATCAGCAATAGGTTTTTTCGTTCCATCAGGTGGAAACCATACGAATTGAACACCTTGGCCACCGTCAAGGCGATGATGAATTTCATAAATTCTGCCGGTTGTAGCCGCACTTTACCAATAATCAGCCACGATCGGGAGCCGTTGATTTCTTTGGCCACTATAAGCGTAATCACCAGTAACAAGATACCCAATAAATAGAAAAGAAAGGCGTAGGTCTCGTAGAAAGCAACATCAATTTTCAGCAGGATAAAAGCCAGCAAGAACGAAGTGCCCATCCATACCAACTGCATACCAGCCCTGGAAGAGAGGTCAAACAATCCGGTCGCATTTTCCAGATCAAAACTGGCCGCATAGATATTGAGCCATCCCAAAAAGACAAAAAGGAGATAAAAGATCACAGTCGGCTTATCAACCGTTCCCTTCTCCAATTTCTCACTATTTGCAGGATAGATCATTATCTCTTTGTATTTTAATTATTTGATGGAATTGGCGGCAGATTTCTTATATAGACATAAGGTAGGATCTCACGGCTCATAATAGTAGCCTCCAACCATTTATCGCTTTCGGGTATCTCCCCACTGAAGAATTTCTGCATCATCAGCCGGGCAATGGGCACTGCATTTGTTGCACCAAACCGGCCATTTTCAACTACAACGGCAATAGCTATCTGGGGATCATCCTTTGGTGCGAAGCCCATAAAAAGCGAGTGATCGTCTCCGTGCGGATTTTCCGCCGTTCCGGTTTTACCGCAGACCTCCAGAAATGGTGCCAGGTTAATACCACGACAAGTACCCACCGTCACCGCATCGGCCATCCCCGCGGCAGTTATATCAAGATACTCCTTTTTTATACCCGACTGATGCCTTGTAGTATAGGTTGTTTCCAACGGAGATCCTTTCCGTTCTTTTACAACATGCGGCGTATAATAGTATCCCCTGTTGGCGATCATGGCACCTAAGTTGGCTATCTGTAGCGGCGTAGCAAGGATCTCTCCTTGTCCGATGGCAATGGAGATAATATTGTGTGCGTTCCAGCGTTCCGTCTTGAATACTTTAGTATAGAACTTGCTATTGGGTATAAAGCCTCTTTTCTCGGAGGGAAGGTCCACACCCAGCGGATAACCGAATCCCATACTTACCATATGATCGCGCCACACATCAAAAGCAGCACTTACTGTCGGATATTTACTTCTGTTACTCAACATCGCATTCAATCCATAACAAAAGAAGGAATTGCAAGAGGTGGTGAGAGAATATTGAATCGACAACGGCGATGCGTGCCCATGGCAGCCTGGACGTCCTCCCAACGGGGGATATCCTCCATAGCATGAATAGCGTGTTTCGGGAGTGATAATGCCTTCCTGAAGAAAAATCATCCCCTGTGTAGGCTTAAAGGTAGATCCTGGGGGATAAGTGCCGGCAACCGCTCTATTGAAGAGAGGCTTAAAAGGATTGATCTCCAATTGCCGATAGTTGGCAGCAAAACTTTTGCCGGTAAGGAGACCCGGATCGTAGGTAGGTGTTGAAACCATACAGAGGATCTCGCCGGTTTTAGGATCGATCATCACAATGCTTCCCACTTTATTGGCCATCAATTTTTCTCCATATGCCTGCAGATCTATATCGATACCCAATGTAAGATCTTTTCCCGATACCGCTACTTTATCATGTGCGCCATCTTCATAGCTGCCCTGTACTCTCCCATGTGCATCCCTGAGAAGGATCTCCACCCCCTTTTCCCCACGGAGATCTTCCTCATGCGACAATTCAATACCCGATTTTCCCACATAATCTTTCCTTACATAATAAGGATCGGCTGCGATCTTGTTCTGATCAACCTCCGCCACATATCCAAGGATCAACCCCATATTGGGATAATTGTATTGCCGTTCTGTACGACTTTGGATATAGATTCCCGGGAATTTATATAATTTCTCCTGCAATAATCCATACTCCTCCACATTGAGCTGCGACATAAACAGTTGCTGTGTATAGGATGAATAGCCGGGATTACGGCGAGGGTCTCTCATCTCGGCATTCAACGAATAAAAACGCTCCATATCGATATTGAGTGTACGGCAGAAATCAAGCGTGTCGAATTGTTCCATCTCCCGTACCACCATCATCACATCATAGGTAGGCCTGTTATAGACAAGCAGTTTCCCGTTCCGGTCATATATGGCACCTCTTGCCGGATAGAGAGTCCTACGAAAAAAAGCATTACTCTCCGCATATTCAAGGTACTGCGGACTTTTCAGTTGTAAATTAAACAACTGCACCACGTATACTAATCCTATTATCACTACAACAACAGCGATAATGTATCCTCTTTTTGCCAACGGACTAGTATTATTGTTCACTGGGTTTTCTTCTAAATATTAAACTGTCGAATCCAATAATCAACGGGATCGTCACAATCGAAGAGGTTACAATCCGCAATAATGTATTCTTCAAATTAAAGAGTGTGAACGACTCAATGAAGAAGAGCAGTGTGAGATGGAGCAATACCATGAAAATGGTAAAACGCACGAAAGGGCCGACAGCGGTATTCATCCCGGGGACAAAATCATCATAACCTTCCCTTTCAAAAAAAAGCCCCATGATACTTTTTCTAAAAGCTGCCACAATAGTGATCGCAGCCGCATTCATTCCAGGGGTATTAAAAAAAATATCAATGATCAATCCCATCAGAAAAGCAGAAAAAATCACAAAGTAGAGATTTCTACCTACTGGCAGTTTTAGCAAGAAATAGATATAAAAGACAGGAGTTACGATACCGAACAGAGTAATTCGATTCAGCAACAACGTCTGAAGCAATATCAGTGTTACAAACAGGACTATTTCATATATATTACTCAGTTTCATTGCCACATTGAATCTTCGAGCTGTTTTTGCTCCTCGTAGTAGGTATCATTGATCACCAATACATTTTGCAACCTATAGAAATTAGTAGCCAGTTGAATATTGAATGTATTGAAATTATCATCTTTCGATCTGCCTTCACTATCCACAAAGCCAATGATCACATTTTTCGGGAAGATACGGGAGAAACTGGTCAGCACAGTATCACCTTTATGAAAAGCTTCATGCTTAGGAAGCTCCTGCAGTTGCGCATCTCTTATATTTGTACCATCCCAGGAAATAGATCCATAATTTTCGGAGTTTTTCAGTTTGGCACTTAATCGAAACTTGGGATTAATCACAGGAATCACTACAGAAAATCTCGACGCCACACTGACAACTACACCCACAACTCCTCCATTTGCCGAGATCACTCCCATATCAGGTCTAACCCCCTGCCGTGATCCTTTATTGATAGTGATAAAATTGTTCGCCCCCGAGAAACTCAAGTTGACCACTTCAGCCGGAATAAAATCGAATTGTGAGTGCGAAGATATAGAATCATTTACGAAAGCTTTCACTTCCGCAGAATCGGCAGCCGTAAGAATTGCTATACGCTCATTTAGGACAAGAATCTCTCTCTCCAATTCGGCACTTCGCTCCAACAAAAACTGATTGTTTTTTTTCAGATGAAAGAATGATGCAACATCTTTAGAGAGTGAGTAAAACCATCCAGTTACATTATTGGCCGAAGTGAGATAAACACTACGTTGATAGGGGTTATAGGTAAAAACGAGATAGAAACTGAATGCTACCAGCAAAACGGCAAGCAGCCAGTGACTATTCCGAATGATAAAATTAAAAAGATTACGCATATACCACCTATACCTTATAGATGCAAAAAATTAGCGCATCAAAAAGGTGAATTTATCAATATTCCTCAACGCAGTACTGGTACCTTTAGCTACCATGTGCAACGGGTCGTCTACTACCCTGAAGGGGATACCAATTTTTTCGGTCAGCCTTTTGTCGATTCCTCTCAACAAAGCGCCGCCACCAGTCAGATAAATACCATTGCGAACAATATCGGCATACAACTCGGGAGGAGTCTGCTCAAGTGCGCTCAATACAGCCGAGTCGACTTTTGAAACCGACTTCTCTATACAGTGTGCAACCTCCTGATAGGATACCGGCACATCCATAGGAAGCGAGGTCATTCTGTTTGGTCCATGCACGATAAAATCCTCGGGTGGATTATCGAGTTCTGTAACCACAGATCCCACTTGTATCTTGATCTGCTCGGCTGTTCGATCCCCCACCTTGATATTGTGTTGACGTCCCATATAATCCTG